>JAEWCM010000181.1 GCA_023390635.1 Bacillota bacterium | reverse complement strand
TGCCAGCCCTTTCCGCAAATGTTCCTCCGGCACTCCCAGATCAAGAAGCGCCCCTAAATTCATGTCACCACTGATCCCGCAAAAACAGTCATAGTACAAAATCCTCATTATGCCAACCCCTGTTCTTCCTTTGTCAGAACCTCATTCATACTTCCCGTCCTATACCCGAGTATATCCAGGGTAACGTAGGTAAATCCGATCTCCTTAAATGCCTTGCCTATTCTGTCCATGACAGCCAGGTCAAAAAATCTTATCCGTTCTTCCGGAGCAACCTCGATACGGGCTATTTCATCATGATGTCTAACTCGCACCTGTTTTATTCCCAAATCGAGAAGATATTGCTCGGCCTGCTCCACCATTTTTAACTTCGGGGCAGTAATTTTCTGCCCATAAGGGAATCGGGAAGACAAGCAAGCAAAGGAGGGTTTATCCCAGGTAGGAAGTCCCATCTCCTTGGACAATGCTCTGATTTCTTCTTTACCTAAACCTGCCTCTTTTAAAGGGCTTTTTACATTAAGCTCAGCAGCGGCAGTCATACCTGGCCGAAAGTCCCCTGTATCATCCAGATTCGTGCCATCAAAAACCGTTTCAATTTCGTAATTGGCAGCCTCTGTTCTGATTTTCGTAAACAGCTCTTTCTTGCAAAAATAACAACGGTTTTTAGGATTCTCAGCAAACCCTGCAATGTCCAGCTCTTCCGACGGAATCACAAGATGTCTGACTCCCAGCTCTTTAGCATACTGAATCGCTTCATTCAATTCCCGCTCCGGATAGGTCGATGATGTCGCTGTCACGGCAATCACCCGATCTCCTAAAACCTCCCTGGATACTTTTAAAAGGAAAGTACTGTCTGCTCCGCCAGAAAAAGCTACTGCGGCACTTTTATTTTTTTCTATGATTGCTTTTAATAATTGTAATTTAGAATTATCCATGTTTAACCTCTCTTCACTAAATTTGTAATCTTTTTTAATTCTTTAATGATTGCAATTCCCTGTGGACAGTGCTGTTCACATAAACCGCACTGTATGCAACGGGAAGATGCCTGTTCGGGAGAAATTGATGCAAAATATGTGGGCATATTACCATCCTTAGATATCACATAATGATTATAAGCATCAAAAATTCCCGGAATCCATACTCCCTGCGGACAGGGCAGGCAGTATTCGCAGGCCGTACAACCGATACGCATTTTTTCTCTCAGGATGCCCTTTACTTCTTCAACTTGAGCCAATTCTTCTTCGCTCATCGAATCAACCCGGGATGTTTCGGCTGACTTTAAATTTTCCTCAACCTGTCCCATCGTGCTCATACCACTTAAAACCACTCCTGCCTCAGGATGGTTCCAAACCCAACGTAAACCCCAATCTGCAGCGGTCCTCCCCTTTTGGGATCGTTCAAGCACCATTTGAGCTTCCTCTGGAAGATCAACCAGCTTTCCTCCCCGCAAGGGTTCCATAATCACTATCCCCAGGTCTTTATCCGCAGCATACTTTAATCCTTCCGTACCAGCCTGAAAGTTTTCATCCAAATAATTATATTGGATCTGACAGAATGACCAGTCATAGAAATCCGCCACTTCCTTAAATAAAGGCAGTTTATCATGAAAAGAAAATCCTGCGTAGCGAATTTTCCCATCGCGGATGGCCTGATCGAGGAAATCTCCCATTTCTGCTTTCTTTAAAGTATCCCAAAACTCGGTATTGATGGTATGGACCAGATAAAAATCAATACACTCTACTTCCAAGCGCTTCAGTTGCTCATTTAAATAACGGTCCATATCTTCCCTTGTTTTGATCAACCAACTGGGAAGCTTAGTGGCCACATTGACCTTCTCCCTGTAGCCGTCTTTTAACGCTTTGGCTACCAATGGCTCACTGGCACCTCCCTTGCTTCGGTCCGTGCTATGGTAGGGATAAGCTGTATCAATATAATTTACCCCCTGATCGATAGCATAGCGAATCATGGCAATCGCTTTTTCCTCATTTATCTTTGATGTGTCTCCGCCAGATAATAGAGGTAAGCGCATGCAGCCAAACCCCAACGCCGAAACCATTTCATTCGTTTTACCCAATCTTCTATACTGCAAATCACTCACTCCTTACATTTACTGGTGAACTTAATGATTGTCCAATTACCATTGTAAATTAACTTTGCCCAGCAAATAAATCCAGCAGAAATCACTGCTTGAACGATAGTATCATTATATCCTTTAGAGTTAGCTTTAAGTCAACGCCTTTTGCTTAATAAGATAAAAGGCAGAGGGTTTTAACCATCTGCCTCATCTTGATATATGCTCATTAACAGGGATACATACTTTAATCGGCCGATCAGCATCTCCACCTGCCTTCATACCCACATCAACAATTTTAACCCCTACCTTATAAAGATGTCCAAGGTTTTCTTCCGTCACCACCTCTTCAGGCGTCCCCTGGGCGTAGATTCCTCTGTCTTTTAGGAGTATGACTTGAGATGAATAAAGAAAGGCATGATCGGGAAAATGTGAAGCCATAATAATAGCCAAGCCTTTTTGAGCTAATTTCTCTACCTGATTCAATACAAGCAGCTGATTGCCAAAATCCAGAGCTGCCGTCGGCTCATCCATCACCATCATTTGCGGCTGCTGAGCCAGGGCACGGGCAATCAGGACTAACTGCTTCTCTCCTCCGCTAATCTCTGTATAAACCTTATTTCTCAGATAGGTAATATTCAAATCCTCAATCACCTGATCAGCAATTGCCACATCCTTTTGTGCAGGAGAAGATAATGCTCCTAAGTGAGCCGTTCTTCCCATTAAAATCACATCCAGGACCGTAAAAGGGAAGGGAGGATTATGTGCCTGAGGAATATAAGCGACCTTTTGGGCCAAACTCTGTCTGTTCCATTTGGAGGTATCCTCCCCGTCGATCTCCAGTACACCGCTTTGCAGTTTAATCAACCTCAGAATTGATTTGAACAGAGTGGTTTTACCGGTCCCGTTGGGACCTAAAACGCAAAGCACTTCTCCTGATCTAACTTTGAAAGAGATATCCTTCAAAACAGGCGTTCCTATATGATAACCACAGGTTCCCTCTTTTAATTCAAAAAGCAAGTCTATCTTCTCCTTTTAAGCCCGCCGTCATCCCAGACAAAAACGACTTCTCCCTTTCTTTACGCCTGCCTGATTCTCACTCCGATATCAAGGGGCTTAGCACTATAAAGACTTGATGTAACCAAGGCATCCACACCGGTTGCTGCATACTCATAAGCATTGCTGATATTAATTCCGCCCGCCGCCAAAACAGAAACATGGGAATTCATGGCCTTGATCTCTTTTACACCCTTCTCCAGAGCATGGACAGCCAGTTTATCAAACTGGATGCCATCTACTCCGGCCTGGCAAAGCTTTTTCCCTTCTTCCACAGAATCCGCCTCGACAATTATCTTTTTTTCACAAATTTTACATTGTATATCAGGAAGCATAGTGATAAAACTTTCCAGCCCGCCCAGAAAATTCAGATGCTGCTTGAATACCAGCACCGTTTCCGATAATCCTAAACGGTGAGGAAAAGCCCCTCCCATCATTGCCGCTTTAGTGGATAATTTCTTCACTCCGGGAAATCCTTTTCTGGTTGTAATGACTGCTGCCCGAGGGTTAGCCCGCTTAGCCTCGTCGACCATATGCTTGGCAGCAGTAGCAATTCCGGAACAATGGTCAAGGATATTTTGGGAGACCTTCCATGCCATATGCAATGCCTCCGCATCCCCTCTCGCCGTGATAAAAACCTGATCGGGCATAATCTCCGAACCGGAAGGGAGAGCTGATATCAAGTCGACATTTAGCTTCTCAAAAATCTTCTTTACTTCTTCTGTGCCGCAAAGGACCCCTTGATCTCGTGTGAAAAATTCCATCACACCTTGCTGCTTGCCAATTCCCAGCACCCATGTTGTCAGGTCAAGGTAAGGAACATCCTCTTCAATCATACGCCCAATCAGTTCATCGGAAATATACATCATTCTGGTCTACTTCCTTTCACCTAAGAATTGATCACCGTAAACTTTTTATCGTCAATCCTCTCTATCGTATCTCTGATCACCTGAAGGTCCACCTGCTGATCATCGTAATGAACACTGACCAAACCCTTTTCAGCACTTGCGCTTACGCTCTCCACTCCCTGGGTCTCTTCCAGATATTTTTTAATCTTAGCCTCACAGCGGGGACAACTCATCCCTGCAACCCTTAGTTCGAAAAAACACTGACTCATGCTGCCACTTCCTTTACTTAGTTATTGGTTTTCAGGAAATTATGGATTTTGCCGATTTAAAAGCTTCCTTGCTTCGTCGTCTGTTAAATTATATTGGTAAAACTGTGTGTAAAATGCTTTAACCTCTTTGACCATATCCAGATCAGGAAAAGCATCGGGATGGAGGATCTTAGCTACCTGCATCAGCAGGAGAATTTTTTGCAGCCCCATATCCCAGTAGAACACACCACTGGGAGAGAGGTAAATTTGTTTATGTGCTACGGCGGAAATTTGATTATACCGTCCATCGGCATAAGTATCAGCCATAATCTTTTCCACAGTGCTGGAGTCATTAATTCCTCCATGATCAATAAAAATAAAGTCAGGATTCCAAGCTGCCAACTGCTCAAATGTGATCTGGCTTCGATTCCCAGCTTCTAAATCTTTAGACACGGCCTGGCCGCCCGCAGCTTCAATCAGCTCAGGAAGATCAGAGTATTTACCGTAAGTCGTTAGGAGATCAACTCCCGCATAGTACACTTTTGGACGATCGACCTCCGGAATCTTTTCTGTGACGCTTTTAACCATACTCATCTTCTGATCAAAATAGTCGGCATAGGCTTTGGCCCTTTCCACTTCCGACTCCCCTAAAGCTTGAGCATAGACCATCAATAAGTCAGGAGTATCAGACAATTTACCTGTCGATGTACCAGGTACTACAGCGACCCCCGCATCCTCAAGCTTCTTAATTTCATTAGGGCGGGGAAAACCAAAGATAATATCAGGATTATATTTCAATACCTCTTCCGTATTAACCCCTGTGTGCACATTTTTCAAATAAGGTAATGTTCTGATTCTTTTAAAAACCTTAGTGGCCCAAGGCAAGCTGTCGGTTTGAACATCAGCCCGCACCACCACTTTATCTTCATCCCCTAAAGCCACTACTGCTTCATAAGAAGGACCGTAAACCGCTGCAATTCGTTCTGCCTTTTCCGGGACATTTATCTTTGCTCCGTCAATATTGGTAATCGTCTTATCGTTTGTTTTCCCTTCGCATCCTGCTAATGTCAACAGAATGAGCCCGGCCGTCATGAAAGTTATTGTGCGCTTCATTTTCATCTTCATTTTCCCCTATGTTCTGATTATTTTTCTCTGAATACTTATCTGGCTGGTGTGTAAGCACCCTCAACTGCCAGACCGGCAGGAGCACTCGGCTTCTCAGGGGTTTTCGTTGTCCCAATCTCTTTTTCCACCAAGGTAATGGACGAATCTGTTGTTTCCTGGACATCCCATAGATCGTCCGCCTTTTTTGTAGCCTCGGCTAATTTTCCCACCACCTCTTTTGCACTCGTTCCAACAAAAAAGCTCACCGGTTGATCGGGGCAATCACCACATGGATTAGAAGCCTGATCCTTGTATACATTCATTTCATACCCGGCATAACTCAGCACTCCCGGTTCGCTTGCCTTTCCCGCTAAAGTAATTTTATAAGTAGCTTTTTGTGTCAATTGGGCAGTGCTTTTCCCTTCTGTAGCGCATCCCACCATAAAAAACAGCAGCAGCCCTGCAAACAAACCATAAATTAATTTCTTTCTCATACCCAACCTCTCCTTCCCGTGGACAAAAGATATAAGAAAAACGGAGCTCCAATCATAGCGGTTAAAATACCTAGAGGAATTTCCTGAGTAAAGAGGCAGCGCGACACGTCATCCACTACCAGCATAAAGATACTTCCCATCACCAGAGCTGTGGGAATCACCGCCTTGTAATTGGCTCCCACCAGCATTCGGGCCAAATGAGGAATCACGAGTCCCACCCAACCGATCATTCCTCCAATGGAAACAGCCGCAGATGTCATCAGTGTCGAACAAATAATGGCTATGATTCTTAGCCTTTGGGGATTAATCCCTAAAGAGCTTGCTTCTTCATCACCAAAAGACAGTACATTAAGCCTCCAACGCAGGAGAATTAAAGGAATGGCTCCAGCTAAAAAAGGCACAAGCATTACTAAAATGTCCCGATTTGTCACATAGCTTAATCCGCCCATAAGCCAAAAGGTAATGGCGGGAAGAGTATTATAGGGATCAGCTACATATTTGGCGATAGAAACCAGGGCTGAAAAAAGACTGGATACCACCATACCAGTAAGAACCAGCACAATCACCGTTCCTGACTCCCCTTTGCTGATAGCATTGCTCACTCCTAAGGCTAAAAAGACTGCTGCTAATCCGAAAGCAAAGGCAAAAATCTGAGTTCCCAGGGCATTTTGTCCCAGCAAAATAGCTAAAGCCGCTCCAAAACTTGCTCCCGAGGAAGCCCCCAGAATATCCGGAGAAACCATTGGGTTCTTAAACAAGCCTTGATAAGCTGCCCCGGAAAGAGCCAGTGCCCCCCCTATTAACACCGCGCCAATAACGCGTGAAAATCGCACCTTAAACAGTACAGTTTGTGCCATCGTAGCTTCACCGGAATGATCCCCCCCAAATTGGGCAGTTATTAAATTAATAAATTCATGAGGTGTTATGCTATAGCGACCAATCATGAAAGAGATTAAAACCGCAGTTATTAAGACTACAATAAGGATAAGCAGTATAGAGGTGAATTTTGGCCTTTTTCCTTCCCCTCTTCTCAAGAACCTTGCCATGATGTGCACCGCCTTGCTTTAATTCAATATTATCATTGTTAATACAAATAAATTTGCACATCCAAGGTTTCCCCTTCCATTGGCGCTAATGCCTCCACCGAAAATTCATCACCTTCAGATGTAATCTTGTATTTGTCTTTAAAATTAGAGTTTAAAATATCGGCAATAGATTGAGCAATCATTTCCTGATTATCGGTCAAAAACTCATGGCCATGAACTGCAACTGCTCCCTTCATCTTAGCAGAGGCAGGATCATAAGTTCCCGGTACAATCACACCGTTATCGGAAAGATTCAGCCATGTTACGCCGCGGACCTTCTGAGTCGTTATTACTTTCTTTACCACCTTGGCTTTAATCTGATTTGTACCGTTTACTGCGGCAACCGTCTCCAATTTGACACCGGTGGGAATAAGACAATCAATATTTTTCCACTTCGCTGTTTTTTTCTTTGTCGTATCAGTCACTTTCTCTAACACTTGGTCTGATTGATTGGCTTGGATGGCTAATCTTCCTTCCGTGACTCCATTTTCAATTTTTATTGTGATCACCAGATTTGCTTGATCAGCAGCAACAGTATAATTTTCTTTATTTATTTTTTTATCAGAAATAGTAATTTTAAACTCGTTTTCCACTCCTTTAGCCACATCCAGCATTTCTTCATAGTTAATTTTTACAATGACTTTCTGAGAATCATCCGTTCCTTCATTAAGAGATTCCACTGTATATTGCCCCGGCTGGAGTAATTGATTAGAAGTATTCTTATCAGTTTGACATCCGGATGCAACCATGGCACATACCAAAACAAAGCTAAGTATTAAATATCTTTTTGACAAGGACTTACTTTTAATATTCATTTTACCTCCCTCTCTATCCCCTCGAATACCATATATAAATAAATTGTATCAATCTATATTTAATTTAAGCAAAAAATATAATAGAATATTATA
Source organism: Bacillota bacterium (assembly GCA_023390635.1). Taxonomy (GTDB): domain Bacteria; phylum Bacillota; class Desulfitobacteriia; order Desulfitobacteriales; family Desulfitobacteriaceae; genus JAEWCM01. The sequence continues at coordinate 10,586 of JAEWCM010000181.1, read as the reverse complement.
TATTAACTAGTTGGCTATGATCGATTATACCGATATTTATATGATACATGTTAATGATTTATTTTTCAATAAAACAGAGCTATGAAGCTTATTATAACTGATTTAACCATCTATATCTTATATTTCAAATATAACAAAACAACTTCAAACAATACACTCTGTACATGCTGCTAACTTATCCTATAACACCAACAATATCATATGAAATGCTCACTACGATAATCTTTCTGGCAAAGCCAGATAATTTATTAAGGAGGTCGAGATCTTTATGTTCAAAAGAAAAAAAGCACTGATATTCACTTTTATCTTTACTGCCTGTTCTATGCTATTTGACCTCTTCTTTTCCCTTCCCGCCTTTGCCTATTTTGATAGGGGAGCAGTAAGTCTGATGCTGGGGAACAGTAACATCACCGTGGAAAAAGGATCTTCAATTGCCGTATCCGCTACCCTTAATCCAGCTTCCCGGGATGAACTTCCCAGCTGCGGATTGCCCGAATGTCCCCAAACCTGCGGCCCGGAATGCATTAACGAAACGGGGGATTGCACCTGCAATGGATATGATTATCAGACCTACTACGCCACCGTGATATCCGCTTCAGCTGATGCTAATATTGCTACCGCCAGTTATGCGAACGGAGTACTAACCATCAGAGGGATTAATACCGGCACAACTACCATTACCACTCACGGCTCCTTACGACAATACAGCAATTCTCCGGAGCAGGTTATTCATGTCACCGTTACTACCCCTTCTCCTTCCGCTCCATCAAACAACCAGTCCACTCCGCCGGCAAACTCGGGAGGCAGCAGCACTTCCCCTTCTACCGTTCAAGTGCTTCCTCCGTCTACAGCAGCCCAAAACAACAATCCTCCTTCATCATCTTCTCCCACTCTCCCTGGTTCGGAAAATCAAACAAGCACCTCCACACAACCTGGAAGTACCATTAAAACATCGGATGGCATCGTGGATCTGTTTCCTCTAAGACCCAATACTTTAACTGGGAAAGATGTACTGCAAAGTGCAAAGGGATCAGGCCGGACAGTGACCTTCCAAGATAAAGATGCGTCCGGAAATATTCTATACTCATGGTCCTTCAAAGGAAAAGACATTACAAACCCTGCCGATATTGACATGACCATTGACTTTTCTTCCGATTATCAGGATCGGATTGAATCGATGGCCAAAATATCCGATCCGACCTATTTTTCTTTCGCTCACAGCGGAGATTTGCCAGGGAAAGCCACCGTTAACCTTTCCACTCAAGGGAATTACCAAAATGACGGTTCTCTTTACCTCTATTATTACAATGAAGAAACAGACGAAATCAGTCTGATCGCTCAGGATTTGAAAGTGGCAAACGGGTATGTTGCTTTCGACATAACCCATTGCTCAGATTACTTTCTTACCCCTTCACCTATCACTACTAAATCCAATAGTTCCAATTTTATTTTTATGGTGACTGGCATCATCGTCCTCATTGCCGCAACTACTGTCTTTATAGTCAGAAGAAGCAAAAAACATCATTTGAAAGTGTGAAATCTATGATTGAGATCTCTCATGTAACAAAAAAATTTAATGACTTTGTAGCTATCGAAGACCTGACTTATACCATCAAAGATAGCTGTATTTATGGCTTGATGGGCTACAACGGAGCAGGAAAAACCACCCTTCTCAAAACCATTGCCGGCATTTACCAGGCGGATCAAGGAAGAGTAACCATCAATGAAGTTCCCGTATTTGAAAACGAGCCATTAAAACGCACGATCTTTCTCGTCCAGGATGATCCCTACTTTTTAACTCAAAGTAGTTTAAAAACCATGGCAAAATTCTATAAAGGCTATTATCCCTCTTGGAGCCATAAAACCTTTCATAATTTAACCCAGTTTTTCGGACTTGACCCTCAGGCCCGAATCAGCAGTTTTTCTAAGGGGATGCAGCGGCAAGCCGCCTTATTGCTGGGACTATCCACGATGCCCCAGTGTTTGCTGCTTGACGAGGCCTTTGACGGTCTGGATCTATCTAAACGCAATATGTTGAACCATATATTGCGCCAGTATATGGCGGAGAAAAAGGTGACTGTCATCATTTCTTCCCACAATTTAAGAGAATTGGAAGGCATATGTGATCACGTCGGCATCATTAAAGACAGGAAACTGGTCTTTTCTTCAGCTGTAGCAGAGATAAAACACACTCAACATAAATACCGGGCCGCTTTTGCTCAAACTGTCAAAAGCGATGAGCTACTATCGTTAGGTTTTAAAATGCCTAGCCAAGATGGCCGCCTGTTCACTTTTTTCTGGGGCGGAAACTCAGATGAAGTTGGCGTTAAACTGTCATCCTTCCAGCCTATCCTAATTGAATCCCTTCCCTTAAGTTTGGAAGAAATCTTCCTGGAATATTTGGAGGAAAAAGACTATGACGTCAAAACTATCTTCTAATCCTTCTTCTGCTCTGCACATCTATCTTCATGACTTCAAACTCACTTTTAAGCAAAACCTGGCGGTTCCGATCCTGGGCTTAATCGTTTTCATTCTTCTCATACCGGTGTCTACCGCCGGCATTCCCCAAAGCTCTATTTTTAATATTGAGTACACTCATCAGCAAATACTATTTCAATTTTTTAATAAAGACATTAACTTCCTTATTAATGCTGTTACGATTTTCTACGGAATAATTGTCGGCCTTGCCCTTTTCCGCTTCATGCTTGTAAACAAATCGGCCAACGCCTATTTTTCCCTCGGGATCACCCGCAAAAAATTATTTTTTATTCGCTATGCTATAGGCTTAGTCATGCTCTTAACCGCTATTGTCATCCCCTTCATCATTAGTCTGATTCTTAATTTAACAGCCTTGGGAAACAGTCCTTCGCTCGTCCCCTGTTTTATTCATGTTACTCTAGGATTTTTCGCATTGAGCCTAATCAGCTTCAGCACAACCATTCTCGTCTGCGCGTTGGTAGGAACTTTAACCGAGAGTGCAGCTTATACAACCATCATCCTCAGCACTCCCACCTTGATTTTATTCAGTTTCAATGCTTTGGCGAAACACCTGCTTTTAGGTAATGCTTTCGGAGCTGTGCCCAGTACCGGAAATACTGAGATTGCTCCTAATTTTGTCAGTCTCCTTTCTTATTACAATCCGATTTTATTTTTTTACAAAGACTCTGCTTCTTTTTCCCTTAACTATGTACGAACGGATGGTACCTTGCTCCCGCCTATCAACCATTGGCTCATCGTCGGCTGGATAATTGCCGCTGCCGTTTTAGCCCTTTTCGGGATGTATATCTTAGAAAAACGAAAAGCGGAAATTACCGGAGTAAGCGGCCAAAGCCTTATTCTCAATAATATCCTAACATTTGTCCTGCCTTTTTTCGGTTTTGCCCTTGTCCTGGACTTGGCCGCAGCAATCAACTTAACCGCGGCAATGATCATCGCCGCAGTCACCTTTGCTGTTCTCTATGCTATCTTCAACTTAATTGCTACTCGTAGTCTTTGGAAGAAATTTTACAGGTTTCCTTTGTATTTAGGCACCATTTTTATTGTCATTACCATTTGTCTGACCGGAGGTTTTGGTTATAATTTGCGCATTCCCTCTCCTGCGCAAATTACCGAAGCCGAAATGACTTATGTAGGTTCGCCAAACTATCTGGGATCTCAAATCGGCGGCACCAGTGATGGTAAAGGTTATTATCTAACAAGCAGCTATCATTTCTCCTCAGAAAAGGATTTGGAAATCGTCACCTCTCTGCATAAAGAAATTATTGCCTCAGGCAAAGAGTCATTATCCGTTAAGGATAAATTTTCTGATACAACCATTCCCTACGATATCACCATTAAATATACCCTGAAAAACGGCAGCACCATGATCCGTTATTATGATCGCACGACTTTTTCTACCCTGGCTGCCATGCTGGATTTAGAAAACACAGATACAGTCCAAAATAAGATGCAAGAAACTGTATTAGGAACCGGGAACGATCTTTATTGGGCCCCGGGGGCTTATAAATATGGTTCGATTTACTTAAGCAACAACTGGTATACTAATCCACAAATGCTCCAATTAGGCTCTGAAAAGCGGAAAGAATTTCTTCAGTGTATTAGCAAAGATATAGCGTCCCAATCTTTAGAAGACCGCTATTTTCCCAATCGGCCCCCTCTGGGCATTATCATGTTTACTCAAAGTGACGGAAGCAGTAGTCTCAATTTTGCTTATAATTTGGAAAACGCTCTTGTCTTCGTAACTTCCGGCTTTAGGAACACGCTTAACTTTTTAAAGGAGTATCATCTTGAGCAATGTTTTGAGTTTACCGGAGAGATTGAAAGTATTACTTTACAAAAGTATAACCCCTTTAATGGCATCAGCAGATCCTATAAGCCTATGTCCCAATACTTTATCGCCTACCGGGAGACAACCAACCACCGCTTTATCGGAGAAAACAAGGACTTTGGCAAGGATTACGTAGTAAAAGACGCAAATAAAATTGCCGAAGTGGCCTCCTTTCTTCGCAATGACTATTTCATGAGTGACGGGGGATATCTGGCAGCCGTCAAAATCAAAGGAACCAATCAATATGTCTATAAGTTTCTTCCCTATACAGATGCTCCCCAATATATAAAAGCCGCCATAAAATAGAATTTCAGAGTCGACAAATATTATAGGTAAATTGCCTATCGGCAATAAAAATCCGACCGTTTTACATTAAAACGGTCGGATTTTTTATACTATACGCCTGTTTTTGTAATTATTTCAAAAGCTTAGTGCTGCTCTTTTACCGCATCACGTTTTCTGGTCCCGAAGGTCAGAATCAGCCCTAAGGCTACTGCAGCAAAAGCTAACAGAACAGTGTAGTACTGGGTATCATTTCCCGTCTGAGGTAACAACGTCCCATGTTGTCCGGACTGTGTACCGCTTCCTTGATCAGGTTGGTTAGTTGACCCTTGAGCATTATTGTCCTTGCCAGGTACATCAGGAGTAGTTGGGGTTTCAACCACCTTCAGACTGCTAATTGCCGTGGCCAGAGTATTTACCATTCCATCAATCTGGCTCTGAGTGACATTATCTGAGTTAGCCAGCAAATTTTGAGCATCTGCTAAGGCCTGTCTCAGCACTCCGAAACTTTCTTCTGTATAAGAACCTTGAACTTTTCTTTCTCCTTCAGCTATTTTAGCCTTTAATGCATCTGTGCTAATGGTTACAAACTTATTGGCAATAGCTGCTTTCAACTTATCCCCCTGAGCGTTAACTTCAGACTGCAGATAAACTGTACTGTTTTTCATGGCAGTTGCTTTAGCCAACTCTGTTTTTAAAGTGGCATAAGCCTCTTGTGTATAAACTTCTTGCTTTGCATTCTGAGCTGCTGTAATTTGGGTACTTAAAGCACTTTTATCAGTTTGAGTATCTCTGTCCCGAGGATAGTCGATGACCAATAAATCCAATACTTCTCCTGCAGCAGCATTGTCAGCAGTAATTGTTATCTTGTCATCCACCGCTGTTGCTGTATATCCTTCAAAAGGTTTGCCTGCTGCTGCACTGCTATTAAATGCTGTAGCAAGATTCTTGGTCAGATCTGCCGCAGTCATTGTCAAATACATATGAAAATGTGAAGTCAGATTTCCGCCATATGCATCGGTCGCCCCTACCGGCACACCATTTTTCAAAAACAGGAAGTGAATCATACCACGGGTTGTGGTATTTGGAGCAATCACTTTTTTAGTCACAGTAGCCTGAACAGAATCACTTCCCGCACCCTGGCTGTCCGTTGTCATTTGAATTCCATTAGGGACAACGAGATATACAATCGGAAAATTCACGGCTGTTCCATCAGCACTGGTCACAGAATCCAAGGTCTTCCCACTTTTATTTAAGGAGTTGATAGCTAAATCCTCCGCATATCCCGCGAAAGGAAAGTGCAGTTCAAAGTGAAGTGATTTTCCGTCATCTCCCACTTTAACGCTGGAAGTGGGATTCAAATAGGTTCCGCTAAATACAATATTCAGCTCATCAATCACTGCTTGGGCATTATTATCCTTAATTTTGATCGGACGATCATAGTAAACGTCAAAGATAATATATTGGTCATCCGTCCCGGAGACAGCTGTGCCGCCGTGATTAGTAGATGCTTTGTAACCTGTCACAACAGGTGCAGCAGTGTTCTGAGCCGCCAAAGAGCTCGAACTAAAGGTTATGCCTTGAATAGGGAGGGAGGTAACCGCTTCATTGGACAAGTCGGAGGTAACTCCTCCGGCCACTGCTGCCACTTTAAAAAAGTAAGTCCTGCCATTCTCCAAAGATGTCACATCTGCACTTACATAGGTTGTCGTCACTCCATTGCTTGTGGCAGTGCTTTCTGTAACTGCAGGAGTGATGGGAGTGACTCCATCATACTGTCCCTGTCCTTTTCCCTGATAAATCTTATAGCTGGTTGCCCCTTCAACTTTCACCCATTTAAGAGTTACCTTTTTGTCTCCTGCACTGGCCGTCAAGCTGGTCGGTGCTCCCAAGTCGGCTCCATAAGCAACTCCCGTTTGAGCCAAAATTGTTCCTGCCAAGATCAAGCTCACGCAGAATAAGGCAAATACTCTTTTGATTATACTTTTACTAAAATTGAGAGAAAAATCCATTAGTGTGCCTCCTCCGAGTATTCTACTTTTAAAGAATTTTAGAATGAATTTTCTGTTTCACCCCCTTATAGACTTTTCATCTTTCTTTAGGGAAAATTCACCATTCAACTTTTACATTCCCAAACAAATATAAACAAACTATTCACATTTCATTACACGATATAGCTTGTTTTATCTTTGTTATGATTAATTATATTTTGATGCCCTCTTTTTATCAATACAATAATTTAAAATTATACAGTATTTAAATGAATATAATTGATATTTACATATTTTATAGGATGTTTTAATATGATATTGTTACTTGATATTCCTTCAAGACGCTCCCGCCACCCTACATGGACTTTCCCAGAGCTCACTAAATCAAATTACGGAGTAACAACGTGATTGATCGATTGAATCGGGAAATTCGGCGACTCTGCTTTGATACTGGTGTGTACCCGACTGAGATATGTAGCTAGCAAAGAGAGTTTACGGGTTAGACCTTTATGTTTTTTAACGTAAGGCAAAATACCTTTTTCATAAAAAAACATCAATCATTGGTAATGGATTGATGTTAAAAATTCATTTTTTTCTTACTCTCTACTCAACGGAATAGTCTATATTGCCTTTTATGGCAACCTTGATAAGACAGTTAAGCTTTTTCTTTCTTCATTTCAATTACCTCTTCCTTTTTCTCGTCGCCAACAGCAGATTTGAACTCAGAAATTCCTCTTCCCAATCCTTTTCCCAAGTCAGGTAGCTTGCCTGGCCCAAAAATAATCAAGGCTATAATAAGAAAAACAATAACCACCATTGGGGTCAAAAAACCAAAAGTTGCAACCATTTGTTCACCTCTATTTTTAATTTTAATAAGAAGCCAGTTACCAAATTATTGGCAGAAAGATGTTAATACTTACAAAAAACCACCATAAGCCGCTCTTTTGGAGTGGCTTATGGTGGTTTTTTCTGTTTAAAAGTACTTAGCTTTTAAGAGCACTAAATTGAAATTTCACTACAATAGGCACTTAAGCTAGATCAACATTCCGGCCATTGATTTATGCAAATCACTTTCTTCTATATACCAGATCATTAAATGCTCACTTTTTGACCCTTACTTATGATTTTTCTTTCTAGTCACCAAGAGAGCTGCCCCAGGAATCAAAAGCCCGGTTCCTGCTAAATAATTGAAGTAAATGCCCTCAACTCCAGTTTGTGGAAGTTCTTTGATTTTGGATGTTGTTGCAGCATCGTTCGCAGAATTCGTACTTGCTGTTCCAGCGCCGGGAGCTGTCACAGTTGTATCCGGAGTGGCTGGGGTGGTTGGCGTATTTGGAATAGTTGGTGTGGTTGGTGTATCCGGAGTAGTTGGTGTAATTGGTGTATCCGGAGTGGTTGGTGTAGTTGGCGTATCCGGAGTAGTTGGCGTACCCGTTGATCTCCCAGTATGCTCATTCTCGAATTCCTGAGAATGACAAGGTGTACAGGTCTTACCGTCCGAACTTAAATTCGGAAATGCATCAGCACTTTTTAATGTTCCGAAAAAGAAAACTCCCAAAAAAAGCCCTAGCGACAGGGTAGAGAGTATAAACAATCGACTCTTTTTATTAAGCAAAATTTTTTCCTCCCTTTTTTAGATAAAATACTTGAAAATCGTAACGCCACCTCTGCTTAACTATACAGCCCGACCAGCATCATTTCCGGTGCGGATGGCCAAAGCGATGTTATAAGGCTCATTGCAGTCGCCGATTGCGTAAGTCTCTTTCACTGAAATACCGTCAAGCAAAGACTTATTCGGCAACAAGTCGGCGGCGTTGATGATTGAGTCGGCGGCGATAACGGTTTCAAACCCGGCATCAGTTGCAATGGTAATCTTGCCGTTGCCGATTGTCTTGATCGTGGACCCCGGATAGACCTTTACACCCAGAGAATAGAGCGCTGAAGTCATAAAGCGCGAGGCGTGCTGAGAGTGTTGCTTGTCGAGATCCTCGTTGGAGTTTGGCGTCACAATGGTGACCTTCTTTTTATGCACTGTCAACCACAAAGCGGCATCGAATGCCTGGGCGTTTGAACCAAACACTACGACGTTTTTGCCGGTGTCGTTGCCCATGAATCTGAGATACTCGATAATCGGCACGTTGCCGCCACTTGCACCGACCTGGCCTGGCAAAGCACCGACTGCAAGGATTACGGCATCAGGGGCAACGCTAGCGATCAGTTTGGCATCAACTTGCTTATTCAAAACGACAGTCACGCCGTTAAGTTCCTGTTGCTTCGTCAGATAAGCCTTAAGGTCATCGAGGTTTTCGTGAAGCCCTTTGACCATGCGGGCAAAGGTGAGCTTGCCGCCGAGTGAACTTCTCATATCATAGAGGGTGACTTTGTGACCGCGAGCGGCCGCGATGCGGGCAGCTTCCATACCGGCAGGACCTCCGCCGATGACCATGACCTTCTTCGGAACTGCAGCCGGTTCGAGCGCATAGGTTTTCGGACCTTTGTCGGTCATGACGCGTTGCGTCAGGGCGTTAACACGGCAATAACCCATCGCCCGGTTCATCTCGTTTGAGCCAATGTGGCAGTGCAGGCAGCGCGTGCAGGGGGCGATTTCGTCGATGCGTCCCGCTTTCAGTTTGTTGACGTATTCGGTGTCAACGGTAAGCGGGCGGTTCATAATATAGAAATCAACTTTGCCGTCAGCGAGTGCCTTCTCGAAATAGTCCGGGGCATGGGCCGGATCCATGTAGGTGACAGTGCCGCAAGGAATGCTGAGTGCTTCTTTGTAGCGCCCGACAATGTCGATCAGCATACCGGCGCCGCTGTGGCTGCCGATCAGCTGGCCTTGCCAATGTCTTGAGAAATCCCACTGGTTACCGTAGCCGGTTGCGCCCTCAATACCGTTTAAGATAAAGTAAAGATCACTGCCGAATTGACAAGGGTGGTTGCCGAGCGGGCCTAAGCGCAGATGCATGGAATCGCAGCCGGCGGCCTCGAACAACTTGGCTAAGCCGATACCTTCTTCAATCGTCGTTACTTTATTGTGCGGAGAGGTAACAGCTTTATCTAGCGTCATCAGGGTGGCGTCATTGGAGAGGTTGTCGTTTTCTTCGATGCAGTCGATCAAGAGTTGAACGACAAAGTCACTACCGCAGGCTTTTTTGATTTTTTCGATGCTTTCGGTCACAAAGCGCGCACGGTTTTCCAGATTGCCTGCGCCGTATTTATCAGTGCGAACGTTGTGGAAACGCGAAAGGAACTGCTCCCCAAGGTTAAAGCCGGCAGCGTTAATCTCCAAAGCAACAAAGCCCATTTGCTGCATCGACTGAGCGATGGCCACACCACGGTCTTCGGCCCCAGCAATGTCTTCGAGCGTCATGTCGCCAACGGCCTTCATCGGAAACTGCGCCCACTGATAACCGAGCTTGGCACCGTATTTGCCGCACTCCTTAACGAGTTTCTTGCCGAATTCAATAGTTGCCTGGGGCGTTTTGCTGCCGTCGGAGGGTGGTTCTAACTTGGCAATTTCCTCGACCCAGATGAGTTCAACACCGCCCTTGGCAAAGTTTACATAGTACTGAAGCAGCTCATCGGTGAGCCCAGCAAGATAAGTGCTCGATCCGGCAGCGGACTTAATCATGCGGTGGTTGAGGTTGAGCGGGCCGATCTTAAGAGGGGAAAACAGCGTTTTGAAATTGGTGGTAGCTTTACGGTAGTTGTAATCTTGCGGATTGAGATAGGCCGCCGGGATCAGTTCGTTTGCGCCAGTACCACCGGCCGCGCTTCCTGCAGCGCTGCCGGAGCTGCTCTCTGCCGCCTCCGCGGCGGCGGGCGAACATATGTTAAGGCCCGCTCCCGCAGCAAGCAAACCGGCTGCTCCGACACCTGTCAGGAATTGACGTCTTGATAAATCCATGACTCTTTCTCCTTTTCTTCTTTGAAATCTTACAACAGATAGTGAAAGCTATTTCTTTCATAATTACCTTATACCA
>JAEWCM010000178.1 GCA_023390635.1 Bacillota bacterium | reverse complement strand
CGGAGGAACAGGAATGGTGAAAGCTGCTTATTCCACAGGTAAGCCGGCGTTAGGTGTCGGACCGGGAAATGTTCCCGCTTATATTCATGAGAGTGCGGAAATCCACCGGGCTGTCAATGATATAATCCTCAGCAAGACCTTTGATAACGGTATGATCTGTGCTTCCGAGCAGGCTATTGTCGTGGATAAACCGATTGTATCACAGGTCATTGCTGTGCTAAAAAGTTACGGGGCCTATGTATTGAACGAGGAAGAAGTTAAAAAGGTGGAGGAAATTGCAATCGACCGGGAAAAAGACGGGATTAGTGCCGCTATTGTAGGTCAGACTGCTCTATCAATTGCCCAAATGGCTGGGATTGATGCTCCACCTCAGACTAAGGTGCTGATTGCACCTTTGAAGGGGGTTGGGCCAGACTATCCTCTTTCCCGGGAAAAACTCAGCCCTATTTTGGCCTTGTACGAAGTGGAGAACTATGAAGAAGGGATACGCCGTTGTGAAGAACTGACAGAATTCGGTGGCCTGGGCCATACTGCTGCCATTCACGCAGAAGATCAGTCCGTCATTGCCGAGTTTAGCAAGAGGGTGCGTACCGGACGTCTTTTAGTGAACAGCCCTTCCACCTTTGGGGCGATTGGAGATATATATAATACCAATACCCCTTCTCTGACCTTAGGGTGTGGCTCAATGGGACATAATTCAACGACAGCCAATGTCAGTGTCAGTCAGCTGATCAATGTCAAACGGGTAGCAGTGCGCAAGGATAGGATGAAATGGTTTAAAGTCCCGCCTAAAATTTATTTTGAGTCAGGCTCTCTAAGCTATTTAAGCAAGGTTCACGGTGAAAGGGCCGTGATTGTTACCGATGAAATAATGGTACGCCTTGGCTATGTGAGCAGAGCAGTTGAGCACTTAGGAAAAGCGGGGGTACTGACGGAAGTGTTTTCCGATGTGGAGCCTGATCCTTCCGTGGAGACGGTCAACCGAGGGGTTGAAGTAATGAAAAAGTTCAAACCTGATCTGATTATAGCCCTGGGCGGAGGATCTCCAATCGATGCGGCTAAGGGAATGTGGTTATTTTACGAGAATCCCGATGCAGACTTTCAATCCTTGCGTCTTAAATTTATGGATATTCGCAAACGAACCTTTAAGTTTCCTCAATTGGGGAAAAGAGCAATATTTATTGCCATTCCTACCACGAGCGGAACAGGATCAGAGGTGACGGCTTTCGCTGTCATAACCGACAAAAAGGAAAATATTAAATATCCGTTGGCTGACTATGAAATGACGCCGGATATTGCCATTATTGATCCTGAACTCGTATTGTCCGTACCTCCACAGGTCACGGCGGACACCGGTATTGATGTGCTGGTGCATGCCATCGAAGCCTACGTTTCCGTCCTGGCCTCTGATTTTACGGATGCTATGGCGTTGAAGGCGATTGAGTCAGTTTTTAAATTTTTGCCCATTGCCTATGAAAACGGCAAGGATAAAGGAGCAAGGGCAAAAATGCATAACGCTTCCACTATGGCAGGAATGGCCTTTACCAATGGCTTTCTGGGATTAAATCATTCGATGGCTCATGCTTTGGGAGCTAAATTTCACATTCCACATGGAAGAGCGAACGGCATTCTTTTGCCTTTAGTGATAGCATATAATGGGAAAATGCCCACCAAGTTGGTAGCCTATCCTCAGTATGAAACCTATGAAGCACCTCAGCGTTACGCAGAGATTGCCCGCTATTTGGGACGGCCCGCGGCTACCAGCGAAGAAGGGGTGCAGAGCCTTGTGCTGGCAGTAGAGGAATTGTTGAATAAGCTCAACCTGCCCGGAAGTTTAAAAGCGGCAGGTATCTCACATGATGAATTTAAGCAGGGACTGGACGATCTGGCGAATCTGGCCTTTGCCGATCAGTGCACAGTAAGTAATCCCCGTCTCCCTCTTGTGGAAGAAATTAAGGAACTGTATTGGAAAGCTTATCTTGGCGCTGAGTAACAGGGGGTTGGATTAGATCAAAAAGGCTGGGGTCGTCGCTATTTTGTGATGGCCCCAGCTTTTCTGCCTAATTCCCATAAAGATTTTTGGTGTTTTTGGCTAAAATCCCTAGAACGAATCCAAACACACCGGCGCTAATAAGATTGGAGACAATGGTATTTACTGAAATGTTAGTTAATTGAGGGACTTTATAAAGTAAAGTAACCGAGTAGGCAAAGAGAAATAAAATTCCCAGAAAACCGGTAAAGCCAAGGTGAAGGAAAAAGGCCAGCGTGCTTTCCCAAAAATTCAGTGGTTTGTTTCCCCACACAATGATAGACATAAAATCTAGATATCTTAAATCGGCAAAGTGCAAAATAAAGTAAGAAAATAAATTTATTATATTCATTAACAGTCCGGCAATGATACCGAACAAAAATCCGTAAATGGTTTTATCCTTCACCTGTCCCACTCTCTTTCTACAATGTGTTCAAACATTACTATGCGCGAGAAAAGGCAAAACTATACTTGGGAAGAATCAGTCAGATAGTTAGAATTACAATTCAATTTATCTGTCGATTTGAAAGGGAAAAGAAGCAAGAAGGGCGAATTATACTTATAAAAGAAAGTGAATTGGATTGAGACGAGATGACTGGCAAAGGGGGACCCATCCATGGAAGAGGATATGATTCGCCGACAAACAGAGGAGTTGGAACATAAAGTTCTTTTTCAATATGCCGCTTTTAGCGATCAAGCGGAGAGGGAAAGGGTGGAAGTGGATTGCCCGATTCGCACCCGTTTTCAGAGGGACAGGGATCGGATACTACATAGTAAGGCATTTCGCCGTCTGAAACATAAAACTCAGGTATACATTGCCCCGGTAGGAGATCATTACCGGACCCGCATGACGCATAGCCTGGAAGTTGCCCAAATTTGCCGCACCATTGGCAGAGGGTTGCGATTGAATGAAGACTTGATTGAAGCGATTGCGCTTGGTCACGATGTAGGACATACTCCATTTGGCCATGTGGGTGAAGAAGCGCTGCGCAATATTATTGGCCATTTTGAACATAATGAGCAGTCGGTTCGAGTGTTGAAGGTGCTGGAAAAAGATGGGGAGGGGCTTAACCTTACATTGCCTGTACTGGATGGAATTCTTCATCATACCGGCTTTGGAGTTCCCAAAACTTTGGAAGGACAGATTGTTAAAATCGGCGATAGGATCGCCTATCTGTGTCACGACTATGATGATGCATTGCGAGCAGGTTTATTAAAGCCCGATGAATTACCGTCTGAAGTCAGGAAAGTTTTAGGGCAGGGGACAAGTGCGATGATTGCTTCTATGGTAGAGGACATGATCATTGCTTCCAGGGGAAAAGATGTAATTGTACAGTCTGAAATGGTAAAGACGGCAATGGCCGAATTCCGTCATTTTATGTTCAGCCGTGTTTATAAGCATTCTGCTTTGGTGGAAGAGAGAAATAAAGGCAGCTATATCGTGTACGAACTATTTAAATACTATAAAAATCATATGAAAAAGCTCCCGCCAGCTTATTTAAAGATGGGGCACGAAAATGAAGTCCAGGCTGTGATTGATTATATTTCCGGTTTGACAGATAACTATGCTATTGATTTGTTTACAGCGATTTTTGTTCCTAAACGCTGATAGAAGGGAAATTAGCAAAAAAATGTCGAACAAGAAGGAATAGTGAACATTGAGGGAGAAAATTAGAAGGGAAACTTAACTTGGGTAGAGACAATAGTTAAATTATCCCTTTAGTAATTAAAAAAAAGGAATTTTTGACTTTTTGGCGAAGAAAATTAAAGTAAGCTAAAGAGGCAGGCGGATGATACGGTGAAAGTAAGGGAAAAATGACGTGAATCAAAGAATTCCTGAAGAAATCATTGAGGAAATTCGTCTCCGCTCAGACATTGTTGAAATTATTGCCGAATATGTACCACTACAGCGAAAAGGGAAAGTGTTTTTAGGACTCTGCCCTTTTCATTCGGAAAAGACTCCCAGTTTCACAGTTTCATCGGAAAAGCAGATGTTTTACTGCTTTGGATGCCATACGGGAGGCAATGTTTTTTCTTTTTTGATGAAAAAAGAAAGCTGGAGTTTTTTGGAGACGGTACAAAACTTGGCCCAAAAGCATGGAATTATCCTTCCGGAAAAGGAACTTTCATCCCGTGAAAGAGCGGAGCAAAAACAATGGCTTCGCTGGAGGGAAATCCATGAATGGGCAGGTAATTATTTTCAGAAAACACTCATACTAGATGAAGAGGGGACCCCGGCAAGGACTTATTTTAAACAAAGAGGTATTGATGAAGATACCGTAAAGAGTTTCCGACTGGGATATGCTCCTAATCATTGGGATGGATTGTTAAAATATATGGAGCAAATGGGGGTGCAACCTGAAGAACTGGTAAACGCAGGATTGGCCTTGGAGCGGGAAAATGTGCCGGGACAATTTTACGACCGTTTTCGCAATCGAGTGATGTTCAGCATCACGAATGTACGGGGGGAAGTTATTGCTTTTGGAGGCAGAGTGCTCGATGATGCTCTGCCTAAGTATCTGAATTCGCCTGAAACCGCTTTCTTTAATAAAGGCCATAATTTGTACGCTTTGCACAAAGCCTATCAAGGAATGAGGCAAGAAGGATTCGGAATTTTGGTAGAAGGCTATATGGATGCCATTGCCGTGCACAGGGCGGGGTTTACTAATAGTGTGGCTTCTTTGGGAACGGCGCTGACCAAAGATCAAGCGAAGTTATTGCGCAGATATACAGGGAGAATCGTGATTGCTTATGATGCAGATGCAGCAGGTGTGGCAGCTGCCCTTCGTGCCGGAGAGATCCTTCAGAGTACGGGATTGAGTGTTAATGTGCTCACCATGGAGGAGGGAAAGGATCCGGATGAATTTATTAAGAGGTGTGGACCAGGAGCTTTCCGTAATGCCTTGGAAAAGGCCAAAACTTATATTGAATTTAAGTATTTTACATTGGCCAAGGAAATGTCTCCCCAGTTGATAAAGGATAAAGCGGAGTTGGTGGCGCGTTTGGCTCCTGATATCTTGCATGTTAATAGCCCTGTAGAGCGGGAGGGGTATGAACGCTTTTTAAGTTTCGAACTGAGTTTAACCCTAGATGCAGTACAGCGGGAAATTCAAAGATATGAACAAAGATTTAAGAATAAAGATCAAAATCATGAATATTATTCCAATAAACAGGATATTTCTGTAAAAAACAGGGATAATATTGATAGGAATATTGATATAACGGTGTCTGCCGCCGTTCCTATGGGAATAAACAGGGCGGAGCGGCTATTAATCCGCATACTGATGGAAAACCCATCATTATATAATAAAGTAGCTTATCAAATAGGCGACAATTTCTGGCATATGCCAGAGCATGAAATTATTTATCAGAACCTCAAAACCCTTTTTCTCCCTGGAAAGGATAGCGTCTCTGCCGATGACTTGCTGAATAGTCTGCCTACTGGAGCACAAAGTGAATTCGCCGGTTTGGTGATGGAAGAGGCAGATCTTACTTCTCCCGAAGCTTTGTTGGGCGATTGTATGCGCATGATTCGATCCTTGCAAAAAGAGGAAAGTGTAGAGAAATTACAAGCCCGAATGGCTGAGTTGGAAAAATCAGGGGATATGGCAGGAGCAATGGCCCTGTTGAAAGAGATAGGAGAGCGGTTGAAACGTGGCTAATAATCAGGTATTGGAAGGTCCAAACCACTTGAGGAAAGGAGGGGATCCAATGAGCACAGAGCAGGTGAAGATGGAGAGCATAAAGAACCTTATCCAAAAGGGCAAGAAGAAAGGCAGCCTCTCTTACCAGGAAATCATGGATACCTTGCAGGGTATTGAACTTTCTGCAGAGCAAATTGACGAAATCTATGAGCAATTTGGGCGAATGGGCATCTTGGTGATCCCTGATTCTGAGGAAGTGGAAGAAATTTTAGAAAAGCCAACGCCGGATATTGCCGATGAGGCAAATGATGGGGATGAGATAGAAGAAGATACTGAAGTTGATCTTTCTGTTCCGGAAGGAGTCGGGATTGACGATCCGGTACGCATGTATCTTAAGGAGATAGGAAGAGTTCCTTTATTGACGGCGGAGGAAGAAATCGAGCTGGCTAAGCGCATGGAGGCAGGGGATGAAAGTGCGAAACGGCGGCTGGCAGAAGCTAATCTTCGCTTAGTTGTGAGCATTGCCAAGAGATATGTGGGAAGGGGCATGCTCTTTCTCGACCTGATTCAGGAAGGAAATCTTGGTCTGATTAAAGCTGTAGAAAAGTTTGATTATGTAAAGGGCTTCAAATTTTCAACTTATGCTACATGGTGGATTCGTCAGGCCATTACCAGAGCCATCGCCGACCAGGCTAGGACGATTCGGATACCGGTGCATATGGTGGAAACGATTAATAAACTGATTAGGGTATCCAGGCAGCTCCTACAGGAACTGGGGCGTGATCCAACTCCGGAAGAGATCGCGGCCGTGATGGAAATTCCTACAGAAAGAGTACGGGAAATTCAAAAGATAGCTCAAGAGCCTGTGTCCCTTGAAACACCGATTGGAGAAGAAGAAGACTCTCACTTAGGTGATTTCATCCCTGATGAAGATGCACCTGCCCCTTCTGAAGCAGCGTCCTTTATCTTGCTTAAGGAGCAGTTGGAAGAAGTGCTGGAGACGCTTACCCCTCGCGAGGAAAAAGTTCTGCGCTTGCGTTTCGGATTGGATGATGGCCGTACAAGAACTTTGGAAGAGGTTGGCCAAGAATTTGGTGTTACGAGAGAGCGCATTCGCCAGATTGAGGCCAAAGCCTTGCGGAAGCTTCGACACCCCAGTCGGAGTAAGAAATTGAAAGACTATTTAGAGTAACAAATAAAATTTGTTTGATTGAGACTTGACGGGAAGGGTACGATTGCGTATAATAACCTATGCAAAGGGCTTTCCTCGATAGCTCAATGGTGGAGCAACCGGCTGTTAACCGGTAGGTTGCAGGTTCGAGTCCTGCTCGGGGAGCCAATTATTTTTGCCTAAAATGAGGGCCTATAGCTCAGCGGTAGAGCGGCCGGCTCATAACCGGTTGGTCCCTGGTTCGATCCCAGGTGGGCCCACCACAGATAATATATCGGAATAAACAAAAACTTGGTGCTTGCACCAAGTTTTTTTATTTTATCTCAATATGATTTTTCGCAGCAGTCGCAAGTGCCTCCGGCGGTTCTCCCAAGATCTACCGGGTCGCCGTTAAATATTGGTTTCAAGCCGCCTTCGGCGTCATGAAGAAGTAACCTTTGCTGCCGTGTTTATAATCGAATGTATATCTTTTGTCGATAAAGAATTCCCATTATTAAAATCCATATTGTCACATAACCAACTGAAAAGACTATTGTGTCTAAGTTATGCGCCCAAGGACTTATATACGTTGTTGTTATTGATATAAAGTAATTTGTCGGAAGTATTCGCCATACTGTAATTCCAATTAAATTTGATATGAAATATACGAATATTGCGCTTGAACCAATTACCTTGAATGGTGTAAATACCTTACCGATTTTTAAAATATCCGTAATCAGATAGAACGCCGCCAAGACCAATATAGCGGAGCCCGACGTCAATAAGACAAATGAACTTGTCCAAAGTTGTTTGTTATAGGGAAAATATACGTTGAATAATTCGGCGCAGATTATAAACAGTATGCCGCTACAAACGAAAATGACCATTTTTACTAAGTGGCTATCCTTTCGTTGCAAGAACATACCAACGATCGCGCCGATGAGCCCTGAACCTATTGCCGGGATTGTGCTTAAAATCCCTTCCGGGTCAAACGTTGGCGTGTATAAATGACCTTTGAGGAATTTTACGTCGACATATGCAACAAGATTATCATAACCGGGAACTTGAACATATTTTAATAAGCAATAATAAACAAAAAGCAACGCGATCGCTATGAGCGATTGAATGGCAATTTGAATCAAGTCTTTTTTAATTACCGATTTGAGAAGGATATAAATAAGCGACGAACAAAAATAAACTATTGCTATTCGTTGGAGAACGCCCGGAACCCGAATAACCGTTAGGTCATACGTTGGGAATCCGTTTATCAGTAACCCAAAAAGAAATAATAAAATACTGCGCCGGAGTACGCTGGCAATAATTTTCACCCGACTTATTCCCTTTTCCAATTTGTTTTTAAGTGATATAGGAACAACAACGCCCATGATAAACACGAAGAACGGAAATATAAAATCGCCCATTGTGGCGCCGTTCCAATCTGCGTGTTTTAAAAATGCCGGAATATTTGCCGGGTTCCCTGGATTGCTTGCAATAAGCATTAAGGACATAGTAAGTCCCCTAAATATGTCGATACATTCGAGCCGTTGCTTTTCAACACTCTTTTCCATAATTGCTTTTCCTTCCTAAACCCGCCTTCTTCCGCGCCGCCGTAGTGTTGCTAATATCTATAAACCGATATATAGTCATTCTTTTTGCGCTTGGACGTTCTTAATCTTTCTCATTACTTAACTCATCTTTTCATTGGAATTTCTTTGCTTGCGGCGGGACTTTGTTATAATTTTACAGGAATGCACGTTTAAACTATATCACAGGATTTTGGCTTTTACATCATGATCTGAGTCTGGTTTAAGTCTTTTATCAGTCCGATTTTTATCCAATATATAAACCAACTTCCATGCCCGATCTCAGCGGTAGAGCGGCCGGCTCATAACCGGTTGGTCCCTGGTTCAATCCCAGGTAGGCCCACCACAGAAAATATCGGAATGAGACTGTCGCAAAACTCTGATTAATAGTCAGCCCAGTGATGGTAGCTTAGCAAAGCTTGAGATCAGCCGAAGGCAGACGCAAGATACTCAAGTGAGCGATTCGCGGAAGCAACATGAAGAAAAAACGGGGTTCAGGCCTTAAACAAGTCAAGGTTCACATCCAGAATGACCCAAGGTTTTTGACTTGTTAGCCTGAATCCCGTTTTTTTAGTTGTGTTAGCGTGCTCACGGAGTATCCTGCGCCTGCCACCGGCAGCACTCCCCCAAAAGTTCCCCAAAACAGCAGACAAATCAGAGTTTTGCGACAGCCCCATTTTATCTCAATATAATTTTTCGCAGCTGCCACGCACAAAGAAAACCTGATAAAATGATGATTATCATCAGAGGCAGTGCCAGGAAGAAATCAAATGAAGACTGGCACATAAGTCTGAAACCCCAGGTGGCCGGAAACAGCCGGCCAATGTCTTGCAGTACTGCAGGCAGCATGGTGGAAGGAAACATAATACCGGACAACATGATAGAGGGAAGGAAGATAATCTGGGAGACCATCGTAAGCTTTGCAGAACTTTTAATAAATAAGCCCAATACGGTGCCAATACAAAGGCTGGAGATGATCATCAAAGCATTGGCTGCAAAGTAGGTGCCGGTGGCATCCGGCCGTGCTGCCCCAAATAAAAGAGGGGCGGATAAAAATATGATGATACTGACAATTGCCAGATGGACAAAGGCTGAAATAAAGTTATTGACAGCGGCTGTCCACAATGGGATGTGACCGACGCTGTAGGCCTTTTTGGTCTCTGTCCCGTAAAGCTCCAGCAGGGGAGCAGGGGCACCTAAAACAGCTCCCATAGTATTGGCAAAAATGGTCATGGACTGGATCAGTGTGACGGAAGCATTGGGCATAACAGATGAAAAGATTCCGCCCATAAATAAGAAGAAGACAAGGGGTACAATGTAGTAGGTTATGAGGACATCCTTGTTCCGCCGATCCAACTTCCATTGCAATCGGACGCCATACCAAAAAGCATTCATGATTTCCCCTCCTGTGCGATATCCATAAAACTCTGTTCCAGGCTGGCACGCTCTACTTTTACATCCAGGATTGAGACCGATTGTTTCTGGGCTTCTCCAGAGAGCTCGGATAAGGCATTCGTCAGATTTTCTGCCTGAAAAACAAAGTAGCCCTGTTCTGCGGTCTGATAGGCACAGTGTTTCAGACCGGTGGTGTGCAGCGGATCAGAAAGGCGCATATAAATTCGATGATCGGTTTGCCAGCGGCTGGTCAGATCTCCGGAGGTGCCAATAAAAGCCGCAGTACCATCTTTTAGGATGGCTATGCGGTCACATAGCTGCTCGACCTCAGACATATCATGACTGGCCAGCAGAATCGTTTTTCCCTGAGCCTTCATACTGCGTATTTCTGTGTGGAGAGCAGTTCGCCCCTCCACATCAAGTCCGGCAGTCGGTTCATCTAAAATGACAATATCCGGGTTGCCCAGCATGGCGATGGCCAGATGCAGTCGTCGCTTTTGGCCGGTAGAAAGTTCTTTATACATCTTTCTCTGAAATGCGGTTACGCCTAATCGTTCCAATCTATCTGCATCGGGCTCTGAACCGTTCCATTTGGCGAAAAGCTGCATCGCTTCGATAGCCTTAATGTGTTTTGGCAGCGAAGAGGACTGGAGCTGTACCCCAATTTTCCCCCGGACATTAATTTCCCCTTGTTCATATTTTCGTATGCCTTCGATGCATTCAAGGGTGGTAGTTTTACCTGCCCCGTTGGCACCCAGTATAGCAAAAATTTCCCCCCTCTTTACGGAAAACGATAACCCGCATAAAACTTGATGGGCTCCATAACTTTTACTTACTTCTTTAATCTCAACAGCTGTTTCCAAACCTATTCCTCCCACTTTGGAATGATGATTTCGGCTTTATTCAGATAATGCATCAGCGCTTCTCCAATATAGTTGTCGACCTCCTTTTGCTTTTGCGCAGTTTCATTTTCCCAGCCGGCTTTGCTGCTGTTGAACTCTACCAGCTTGGGCAGTAACGTCATATCAC
>JAEWCM010000118.1 GCA_023390635.1 Bacillota bacterium | reverse complement strand
CAAGGGAATCGTTTTGCATGAGCCGTCTGTAGTGGCGATTGATAAAAATACAAATAAACGTATTGCGGTAGGGGAAGAAGCAAGATTGATGCTGGGAAGAACACCAGGGAATATCATTGCCATGCGCCCGATGCGCGAAGGAGTCATCGCCGACTATGAGACAACGGAGCTGATGCTGAAATACTTCTTGGAGAAAGCGGGTGCTAAGCGCTGGCCTTGGTTCAAGACCCGTGTGGTGGTTTGCATTCCTTCCGGAGTTACCGAGGTTGAAGAGAGGGCAGTTAAACAGGCTGCCTATCAAGCCGGGGCGAAAAAGGTTGTAGTGGTAGAAGAACCATATGCGGCAGCTTTAGGAGCAGGGTTGGATATTTCCGGCCCTACAGGCAGTATGGTAGTAGACATTGGCGGAGGAACTAGCGATATTGCGGTCCTTTCTCTTTCCGGTATTGTGACCAAGCGGAGTTTACGCGTGGGCGGGGATAAATTTGATGAAGCGATAATGCGTTGGGTCCGGCGTGAACATAATTTGATGATTGGAGAGCGTACAGCAGAAGAGATCAAGATAACCGTAGGCGCGGCAATTCCGGAAGGACGTCCCCAGAACAATGAGATGGATATACGCGGGCGGGATTTAGTCACAGGACTGCCGAAAACCATTAAAGTGAACTCGAAGGAATGTTTTGTTGCTTTAGAAGAATCGGTTGAAGCCATTATTGCTGCTGTGAAAGAAGTATTGGAGCGGACCCCACCCGAGCTTTCAGCAGATATTTTGAACAAAGGAATTGTAATGACAGGTGGAGGCTCCATGATTTATGGATTTGATGTTCGTTTAGCCAGGGAGACTGGGTTGCCGGTTAGCTTGGCAGAAGATCCTATCTCGTGCGTCGCTCTAGGAACAGGAAAAGTATTGGAGGGAAGCTTTTAGCTACAAGTCAACAGAGTATGTGAACAAGTGAATGAAAAGGCATTCTTTCCTGGACCGAAAACAGGAAAGAATGCCTTTGGTGTTTTGGCATAAAGCAGGTCTCTGTGCTATACTTGGCTCAATTGAAAAGTATGAGGTGTTGGGTGTGCAAACCGATGTACTGGGAATTAAGGTAAATCATTTGACGTTGGAAAGTTGTATTAATGAAATTTGTCAGGCGGTAATGAAGCGGCGGTTTCTGCGTATCGTTACAGCAAATCCGGAAATGATTTATGCAGCGGACCATAATGCTGTGCTGAAAGAGACCATTAATTCTGCCCAATTAGTGACAGCAGATGGAGTTGGCGTAGTGTGGGCTGCTAACTACTTAGGGAACCCTGTTCCCGAAAGGGTGACAGGAATTGATTTGGTCGAAGGGTTGTTACCCTATGCAGATCGGGGAGTATGGCGAGTAGCCATGTTAGGAGCACGTCCGGGGATTGCTGACTTAGCTGCTAAACGCATTGGACTTCATTACCCGCAGATTATTATGCAGACTAATCACGGTTATTTCCAAGCAGAGGAAGAAATGTCCTTGATAGCCCAAATTAAAGAATTCAATCCGGATCTGCTTTTAGTCGGATTAGGAGCAGGGAAGCAGGAAATCTGGCTTAAGGAGCATCCTGAACTGGCTTATGTCTCTATTGGAGTGGGGGGAAGCTTTGATACCCTGGCAGGGTTGACGAAGCGGGCCCCTCAAGTGATTCGAAGATTGAAACTAGAATGGTTTTATCGTCTCATAAAGGAGCCTCAGCGTTTGAAGAGACAGATGGTGCTTCCCCGTTTTATGTTTAAAGTAATGAAGCAGCGTCAAGATGTAGATAAAAAGCCTAAATAGGATTCAAAATCTGATCATAGAAAGATTCTGTCTTTTTGACCATGGTTTGAACAGAGAAAAGATCCAAGCGGGTCAGGGCAGAGCGAATCAAGGATGCTTGTAAAGCTGGATTATCAATCAGCGTTTGACAGGCCTCTGCTAAGGCTACCGGATCAGATGGAGGAACAAGGAGGGCATCCTGCTTGTTGCGGACCACTTCCCCAATGCCCCCAACTTGGGTGGCAACGATGGGGAGCCCGGCATGGATTGCTTCTAAGAGTACCAGCCCCATACCTTCACTTAAAGAAGGCAGTACAAACAGGTCCATTGCCGGCAAGGTTTGAGCCCCTTCAGGAATGAACCCAGGCAGAGTATAGGGAATATGAGCTTCATCCAATTGTTTTTTCAGTTTTTCCTCTAAAGGTCCTCCCCCCACGATCAGAAGATGAAGATGAGGATAGCGGGCGTATAATTGTTTAGCTGCTTCGATAAGATAAGTCTGCCCTTTAGTAGGGTGGAGACGGGCCAGGGTACCGATCACCAAAGCGTCTTGGGGAATCTGCCAAATGGAACGATAATAGATGCGCTGTGGAGAAGGGGATGGAGAAAGCAGATGCGAAGGGTTAAGAAACTTTATTCCATTATAAATAGTATGAACATTTTTTCCTCCTCGGCCGGTCACTTCGTTACGAAGATAATCCGATACGGTGATAAGCCCTGTAGTCCAAGGCAAAGTGATCCGATCCAGCCATAAGGCGGTAAAGGCAGCGAGAGGAGAGAGATAATCATGACGCAAGGAACTATGGATGGTGGAAACACAGGAAAGTTTCATCTTATGGGCACTCCATCTGCCTAAGAGATTGGCCCGGGAGCCATGGGTGTGAAAGAGCTCAATACCCTGTTCCCGACTCCAAGCCATCAGGGAGCTAGACGGGCGGAGATCAAAGGGATGGTGCATGGGAAAACAGCGGGCCGGGATTCCTTGAGCGGTGGCCGCTTCTAGCAAGGGTCCTTTCACCAGACAAGCTAAAGATAAAGTATATTGTTGGGGATTAAGTTGAGTGAGGAGGGTCAACACATGTTGCTCTGCTCCGCCTAACTCTCCCCCACCGATAATGTGCAATATTTTATGAGGAACCACAAAGTGTCTTCCTTTCTTACTTTGACGTTGGATTAATCTTGGTAACTTTATTTATCATAATCTAGAATGAAGGGGGAATGCAAGGAGAAGGGTTTCGGCAAGCTATGGAGAAAAGAAATAATATCATACTATAGAAAAATGCTAGGAGAGATTATATATGTTGGAAAGTCATGATATACAGAAAATTATTCCTCACCGCTATCCCATTTTGATGGTGGATAGAATATTAGAAATGGAGGCAGGGAAACGAGCTGTGGGCATTAAGAATGTGTGCGGAAATGAGCCTTTTTTTCAAGGGCATTTTCCCGGACAACCGGTGATGCCTGGAGTACTTATCATGGAGGCTCTGGCTCAAGTAGGAACGGCAGTGGTCTTGTCCATGCCCGAATATGCCGGAGCACTGGCTTATTTTGCCGGTCTGGATGAAGTGCGCTTTAAACGCAAGGTTCTGCCCGGTGATCAGCTCCGTTTAGAAGTGGAATTGGTAAAAATGCGTTCTTCGTTCGGAGTGGCTGATGGAAAAGCTTATGTGGGAGATGAGCTGGCTGCGTCAGGAAAACTGATGTTTTTCATTGAGAAACCAAAGGACTGATAACGTTTCTTCTCTACTCTGCATAATGTGTGGAGAGAGAAGGGGTGAGAAGATGTCTGTCTGGATGATTGTCACAGCTCTTTTTATAGTATTAGCCGCAGGAATCGGAATTGGCATGAGAAATTGGGAGTGGACCGTACCTGGAGCATTAAAAGAAAAACTTAGCAGAAGGCTGTATGGAATTCAAAGCAAGACCGTCAGCTTGCAGGTAGACTTTCCTAAGGGAAATTTAGCCCAGATCGAAGAGGACCTGGCGAGCTTTAGGGCTAATCTGGCCGGGCTGGAACAGGAGCTGGGGGTTCACTTCCACGTTGTTGTCAGTATTCCTGCGAATGTTGAACAATCTAACATAGCAGTTCAAGTTTTGGAGAGACGGTTTCCAGGATTCATATTTTATAGTTCTGATTCCAGGCCCAGACGTGTTGAGGGAAGAGGTGCAAGATGCAGTTCTATCTGACTTTGTCAAGGGGGCATAAACTAGGAGTTTCCCCCTTTCCCCATATAGAGGAAGGGGACAGGCCTGACAATCAGTTGATAGCGGTATTGAAGCCTGGGTTGCCTCTGAATATGGTCAAAGCTGTAATGGAGAGATGGCAGGACAAGCCTTGTGATAGAGATAAAATTATACTGCAGCTAAGTCGTACGTTAAACTTAAGAGCAGGACAGATTCTAACGTGGGAACCTTACATATCCGGGCAGTGGGCAAAAAGTCCAGCAAAGTTGGGTGAGAAGACGGAGCCTCGAATACAATCTGGACAACATATTTTTTTGGAGCAGTTGCGTGGCCGTCAACTGACAGAAGATGAATTGAGAAGCTATGGTAAGGGATGTGGATTAACTGAAGAAGAGAGTCTTCAACTGGCACACAAGTTAGTGTTAAAGAAAGAAGGCATTTGGGTACCCGCCATGGTTAAAGAAAGATGGGGATGGCAGTGCATGCGCTGTGGAAGCAGGGAAATCGAGGGATGGCCTGCCTGGTTTGGAGAGGGAGCTTCCTGTCCCCATTGTGCTTCGTTAGGAAAGATAAGCTCTTCCCAGGCTCTTTACCGGGATGGAAGAAGCTTAGGGACAGGCGGGGAAAAAGCAAAAGGGGTGTACATTCCTCAATGGGAATTAACCATAGCCCAGGCCTCCGCGGCTCAAGAAGCTTTAAACTTTTATCGTAATGCCCAATACATAAAAGGGCTTGTATGGGCGGCCTGTGGTGCCGGGAAGACAGAAGTGTGTTTTCCCTTGCTAGAGGTGGCGTTGAAAGCCGGCAAGTGCATAT
Organism: Bacillota bacterium; assembly: GCA_023390635.1. Classification (GTDB taxonomy): domain Bacteria; phylum Bacillota; class Desulfitobacteriia; order Desulfitobacteriales; family Desulfitobacteriaceae; genus JAEWCM01. The sequence goes on along the minus strand of JAEWCM010000118.1, from coordinate 12,605 downwards.
TGGTGGCGGCACCGCGCCAGGATGTAATTCATGACATAGCCCCCCGTATAGCAAAAAATTTTCCTCAAACCTGCTTTCAACTTCATACAGGAGCAGTGTCCAATAAGCTCCAGGAAGGACAGCTGGTTTTAGCGACTACCCATCAGGTTCTGCGCTTTTATCGTGCTTTCGATTTGATTATATTGGATGAAATGGATGCTTTTCCTTACCGGGATAATGAAATGTTAATGTGGGGAATCGCTCATGCGTTAAAACCGACAGGCAAGCTATTATGCTTAACTGCAACCCCTACCCGCCAAATCTTGAATGAGGTGAAGAAAGGAAAGCAGTGCCTGATAAGCCTTCCAGCCAGACATCATCGTCATCCTCTGCCAGTGCCAACCTGGAGGAGAATGAAGATTGAAGAGCCCTTTGAAGGTGCTTGGTCTAAAATCAAAAGTGAAGTGGAAAGAATGACAAAGGCAGGACCTACGTTGTTGTTTGTACCACTCATTTCTTGGGTGGTGCCCTGGGTGGAAAGAATTAATAAGGAGTCGCCGCAATTAAAAGTAAGTGGGAGCTATAGCTCCGATCCGGAAAGAGCACAGAAAATCGCAGGGTTAAAAGCAGGCAAATGGGAAGTGTTTGTCACGACTTCTATTTTAGAGCGGGGAGTTACTTTGACTGGAGCACAAGTGATTGTATTGGCGGCAGATCATCCTGTTTTTGATGAAAGGTGTTTAGTGCAGATGGCTGGAAGAGCAGGCAGAAGTAAAAGTCAGCCTAAGGGGGAAGTAATCTTTTTATCGGCACATTGTGGACAGAACATCAAAGCGGCGATTCACTGGATTAAGGAGCAGAATAGGCAGGCGGCAATTCAAGGTTTGCTGGATCAATTTTAAGTGGGATTAAGCTAAGGCTGGGAGAAATTACGATGAAAGAGATTTGGAGAGTGGTAGGAGAGCATATTTTGTCAGTCCCGGAAAGCGGCTGCCCTGTTTGCGGGAGGACGGCAATAAAAGAGTCCGAAAAACAATGGCCTAAGGTAGGAGAGGGGCAGAGTCGCTATGCCCCATTATGCTCTGCCTGTATAACGGCGTATATTTGCCCAGGATTGAAGCGCTGTACTGCTTGCGGCAAGCTGATTACTTATGATCAAGAGGCGACAATCTGCCAAGACTGCCGAAAAGGTAAGGGACCACAAAGTTTAGATAAGGTAACGGCACTTGGTGCTTATTCGGGAGAATGGAAGGAACTAATATGGAGGATTAAGTTCCAAGCCCAGCCGCGATTAATGGCCGACTTGAGGACTCCGCTGATTCATTGGGTAACAGAAGAATTATCTCTCCCTGACGGAATTGTACCTGTTCCTATGCACCGAGATCGCTTGGCAGAGCGGGGATTTAATCAGGCTGAGGTTCTGGGCTCCTTACTTCATTGGAGTTTAGGAATTCCAATTTTGCCTGGTTTAGAGCGGATCTGCCCCACCATTTCTCAAGTATCTTTGTCTCGGGCAGAGCGGTTGCAAAATCTAAAGATGGCCTTCGCTGTGACAGGTGGAACTTGGAATCATAAGACGATTTGGTTAGTGGATGATGTAACTACGACCGGAGCCACTTTGGAAGCCTGCGCTGAGGTTTTGAAAGCTGCCGGGGCAGAACGGGTTGAATGTTTTTGTTTGGCATCCGGTTTGGAAAAAACTCTTGTTAGTGGGGGAATTTAGCGATATAATACATACGGATAGGCTTTAGACCTGTTACATTATTATGGTAAGGGGAATTTCTTAACATGGCTTTTGAAGACAAAGAACTGGTATGTAAAGACTGCGGAGCAACCTTTATTTTCACTGCAGGCGAGCAAGAATTTTATGCTGAAAAGGGATTCGAAAACGAACCTCTTCGTTGCCGTGATTGCCGTAGCGCTCGTAAGAACTCACGCAATTCCGGTGAAGGCAGAACTCGCGAAATGTATACTGTAGTATGTGCTGATTGTGGCGCTGAAACTCAGGTTCCTTTCAAACCTACTTCAGACCGTCCTGTATACTGCCGCGATTGCTATTCTAATCATCGCCCTGCTCGTGACTAATTAAGGCATATATATAGATAAGCAAATTAGCACAACGAGAACTATGTAAGCACCGACGCTTGTCGGTGCTTTTTTACATTTATGTAGTTACAGTAAGTAGTTATACACAGGAAAAACCTAAAAAGTCAATTCTTATCCACAGAATAGTTAATTTGAAACACAAAGATTAGAGGGCATTTTGTGGAGAAAAGGAAGATTATCCACATTATCCACAGAAAAGGTTGTAAACATGTGTATAACTTTTGTGGATAATGGCTTTAATATTTTTGGCATAGAGTAGTTTTCAACATTTCTAATAATGTAGATTGTATACAAACAACTTGGGTATTGAATAAAATTACTTATTTGTGTATAATTAAACCCATAAAAAATTGTGTTATATTATAGATAGAGAATTGCCCTTGATAATTAGAACAGTGAGATTATGGTTTGGTATTAAGGGGAATAAAAAAGTGGGAGATGAAGAAATGAGTTTATTCAAAATGGGAAAGGTTAGATCTATCGGTCGGCTTGCTGTTACTGGTTTATTGGCTGCGAGTCTGTTGGTACTGTCCGGTTGTGGCGCCTCTTCAGATGCCAATGGTGATCAAAGTGCCAAGGTTCTTAAATTCGGATCGGATATCGCATATGCACCTTTTGAGTTTATGGAAGACGGAACGAACAATCCGGCGGGCTTCGATATTGAACTGGCTACGGCTGTAGCTGAAGATATGGGCTATAAGGCTCAGTTTGAAACAGCAGCCTTTGACGGCCTAATCGCTTCTTTGCAATCAGGCACTTATGATGCCGTTATTTCGGCTATGACTATTACGGATAAGAGGGCAGAAGAAGTACTGTTCAGCGATCGGTATTTTAAGGCAACACAGTATATTGCTTTCAAAAAAGGAGCCTCTTTTAAGTCACTTGATGATTTAAAGGGGAAAAAGATCGGTGTGCAGCTCAATACTACCGGGCAGGAAGCTGTAGAAAAAGCTGGGATGGAAACTCATAAGTATGATACAACACCCGATGCGCTGAGTGATTTGGTCAATGGCGGTGTTGACGCGGTAGTGGCAGATTCACCGGTTGTTCTTTACTTTATTAAACAGAATTCCAATGCTAACATTGAGTGGGCTCCCGCCAATACGCCTGATGAGTTTTACGGTGTAGCCTTTAAGAAAGACAATACTGAAATAGCCAATAAATTTAATACTTCACTGCAAAAGTTGATTGATAATGGCAAGTATAAGGAAATTTATAAAAAATGGTTTAATGAAGATCCCCCGAGCTTGTCCAAGTAAATTCTATTAAATTGTTAATCCCTTACTGATAATGTTAAATATAGTTACCCCTCTCACGCCTCGGATTTTTTTCGAGGCGCTTTTTTAAGTCAAAGAAAATATCATCAAATGTATACAATGACAGAATTCTCAATAATCTTGAATTAAGTTTTAAATAACAGTATAATTTGCAACAAGCAGAGAAAAAAGGGGGATTAACGAGTGTCAATTAATTGGCAGACAGCGATTGATAATTTTCCGGTTTTGCTAAAAGGGGCCGGATTAACGCTGGAATTGACAGCCGGGGGCGTAGCCATCGGTGTGGTGATCGGACTTATTATGTCTTTACTGAGGCTTTCCAACTCCCGTGTGTTAAGGGGTTTGGCCATTGCTTATATCGATTTTTTCCGGGGTACGCCTTTGCTCGTTCAAATTTACATTATTTATTTTGCCTTTCCCCCCTTATTAGGCTTCAGTACACCGGAGAATTATCGGTACATAGCCGGTATTTTGGCTCTAGGGTTGAACTCAGGGGCTTATGTGGCAGAGGTGTTCCGAGCCGGTATTCAGTCCATTGACAGAGGACAGACAGAAGCAGCTCGCTCTTTGGGCATGACTCAGGGACAAGCTATGCGCTATATTATTTTGCCTCAAGCGGTTAAAAGAGTCATTCCTCCATTAGGAAACGAGTTCATTGCTTTATTAAAAGATTCATCCTTGGTTTCTATCATTGCACTTCAGGATTTAATGTATACAGCAAAAATTGTGGCTGGAAAGACTGTTCAGCCTGCTCCCATGTATATTGCGGCGGCGTTAATCTATTTGGTCATGACGCTGGTGATTTCCCGCCTGGTAAGCTATAGTGAGAGGAGGCTGGGCAAGAGTGATATCCGTTAAGAATTTGCATAAATATTTTGGCAAGCTGGAAGTCCTTAAAGGGGTCAGCTGTGATATTAGGGAGAAAGAAGTTGTGGTTGTCATTGGGCCTAGCGGCTCGGGAAAAAGTACCTTCTTACGCTGTTTGAATAAATTGGAAGACGCTACAAGCGGAGATGTTGTGATCGACGGTATTCCACTCAACTCTGAAGCGAATGTCAATGCTATTCGCAGAGAGGTTGGGATGGTGTTTCAACGGTTTAACCTCTTTCCTCATAAAACGGTAATGGAGAACATTACCCTTGCCCAGGAAATTGTCCGTAAGGTTTCCAAAGAAGAGGCCCGGAAAGTTGGAATCGAATTACTGCGCAAGGTCGGCCTGGAAGAAAAAGCAGATGAGTATCCGGAAAGGCTTTCCGGAGGGCAACAGCAGCGGGTAGCCATTGCCAGAGCTCTCGCTATGAAACCGAAAATCATGCTTTTTGATGAACCAACTTCAGCCCTCGATCCGGAAATGGTAGGGGAAGTATTAGCGGTAATGAAAAACTTGGCTCAAGAGGGAATGACAATGATCATTGTCTCTCACGAAATGGGTTTTGCGCGGGAAGTGAGTGATCGGGTGTTTTTTATGGATGAAGGAGTTATCATGGAAGAAGGAACTCCGGAAGAAGTTTTTAATCATGCTCAAAATCCCCGAACCCAATCGTTCCTGAGCAAAATACTCTAAAATCTACTATAAAGAAGTTTAAAATTTATTAAATTTGGGTATCCTCCTAGCTAGGATCTTATAAAAGGATCTATATCAAGGAGGTTACGTTTTAAGTGGTAGGTACAGTAAAATGGTTTAGTAAGCAGAAAGGCTATGGCTTTTTGGAGAGAGAAGATGGGACAGATGTTTTCGTACACTTCTCTTCCATTATGGGAGATGGGTTTCGCACTCTGGAGGAAGGACAAAAGGTAAGGTTTGATGTTGTCCAGGGCCAAAGGGGTGAACAGGCATCTAATGTAGTGCTGCAATAATCGCTAGAATAAATAGTAATCTAAAACGTCAAAAAGGAGCCGTTTTGCTGGTTATCATGCGGTTCCTTTTTTATTACCGCTAGACTGTTCTTATATTTATGAAGCCAGATTTTACATATTTATTAAGATTCCCTTGATTAGCAGGATTTTTCTTGAGAATGGGGAATAGTATAGGTATACCGTCATAAAGGGGGTTATTCTATGAACATTATAATTCGTGGTAAACATGTGGAAGTAACCGACGCTTTGAAGGATTATGTGTACAAACGGGTGGGTAAACTGGAGAAGTATTCAGATGAGTTCATGGATGTACAAGTGACCTTGCTTGTGGAACGGGGAAGGCATAGAGTCGAAGTCACCGCGCCAATTAACGGAATTATTTTGCGTGGCGAAGAAGAAACGGACGATATGTATTCGTCAATTGATTTAGTCATTGAAAAGTTAGAGAAGCAAATAGCTAAATACCGCACCAGAATTGCCAAGAGACTTCGGCCCAAAGTGGCAAAGGATCAGGATTTTTCCCATGTAGCCAATGATGATATCCTGCCTGAGAAGGTAGTGCGGAGCAAGCGCTTTTCGGCTAAACCTATGTCTGTAGATGAAGCCATTATGCAAATGAATTTAATTGGTCATAACTTTTTTGTCTTTACTGATGCTGACACTCACCAAATGAATGTGGTTTATCGCCGTAATACAGGCGATTATGGTGTACTGCAGCCGGAACAGTAGCCGAGATGTGAGATAATTTAATAATGCGCTTAAAAAGCTGCTTTGAAGCTTGAAATCCTCCCAGCTGAGAGACAGATGAAAATCTGGATACGAAGAAAGGGAGGATTTTTATATTTAAAACATTTTGGGTGTTTTCAATTAAGGTTGACTTTTGTTGAGGCTTGGTTGCAGTGTGGTGCAGTGGATGGTAGAATAAATTATTGGCCTAATATAAGGAAGAGGTGGGTTTTGTGGGTTTCTTGAAAAATATTTTGGATGATAATGCCCGTGAAATAAAGAAGTACCAGAAACGTGTCCAGATAATTAATGACCTGGAAGAGAAGATGCAGTCTTTGAGCGACGATGAGCTGAAGGGAAAAACTCCGGAGTTTAAAGAACGTCTGGAGAAGGGAGAAACACTGGATGATCTCCTCCCAGAAGCTTTTGCGGTAGTGAGAGAGGCTTCCCGAAGAGTCATTGGTCAGCGCCACTATGATGTGCAGCTGATTGGCGGTATGGTCCTGCATGACGGAAGAATTGCCGAGATGAGAACCGGTGAAGGAAAAACATTGGTAGCTACTTTGCCCTCATATTTGAATGCCTTAAGCGGTAAAGGAGTTCATGTAGTAACAGTGAACGATTACCTAGCCAGACGTGACAGCGAATGGATGGGTATGATTCATCGCTTTCTGGGTCTGACGGTTGGGCTGATTGTGCATGGACTTAATTATGAGCAGCGCCGTGAGGCTTATGCAGCAGATATTACCTATGGAACGAATAATGAGTTCGGATTTGATTATTTGCGCGATAATATGGTGACCAGACCGGAGGGACTGGTGCAGAGGGAACTTAACTATGCTATTGTGGACGAGGTTGACTCGATTTTAATTGATGAAGCCCGCACTCCTCTGATTATTTCCGGAGAGGCGGACAAGCCTACCGAGCTTTATTATCGCGTTTCTAAAGTGATCCCCCGGTTAAAAGCTGAGGAAGATTACAATGTCAATGAAAAAGACCGGGTTGTTACTTTGACTGAAAATGGCGTTAGCCGTGTAGAGAGCATGTTAGGAATTGATAATCTCTATGATGACAAGCATACTGAATTGGCCCATCATGTCAATCAGGCCTTAAAAGCTCATACCTTGTTCAAGATTGACCGGGACTATGTAGTGAAAGACGGTCAGGTAATCATTGTCGATGAATTTACCGGCCGGTTGATGTTTGGCCGCCGCTATAGTGAAGGTTTGCATCAGGCCATCGAGGCTAAAGAAAATGTTAAGATTGAGCGGGAATCTCAAACCCTGGCCACAATTACTTTCCAAAACTATTTCCGCATGTTCGATAAACTTGCCGGTATGACAGGTACAGCAATGACTGAGGAACCGGAGTTTAAAAAGATTTATAAGCTGGATGTCATTGAGATTCCTACTAACAAGGACATGGTCAGAAAAGACATGCATGATGTAGTTTATCGCACAGAAGAGGGAAAGTTCCAAGCTGTAGTTGAGGATATTGTAAGACGGCATGCCGAAGGACAGCCGGTCTTAGTTGGAACAATTTCGATTGAAAAATCGGAACGATTGAGTAAGATGTTGGAGAAACGCGGGGTCCCTCATCAAGTGTTAAATGCTAAATTCCATGAAAAAGAAGCACAGATTGTAGCAGATGCAGGCCAAAAAGGAATGGCGACTATTGCTACTAATATGGCTGGCCGTGGTACTGATATTGTGTTGGGCGAAGGGGTTGCTGAGTTAGGCGGTCTGCACATCATTGGCACGGAGCGTCATGAATCCCGCCGAATTGATAACCAGTTACGTGGACGTGCCGGCCGGCAGGGAGACCCTGGCTCCACACAATTTTACATTTCCCTGGAAGATGATCTCATGCGTCTGTTCGGAGCAGATAATATTACAGGAATTATGGATAAGTTAGGGATGGATGATAGTATTCCTATTGAATCGAAGATGATCAGCCGTTCCATTGAAACCGCTCAGCGGCGGGTAGAAAACCGCAACTTTGATATTCGTAAACATGTTTTGGAATATGACGATGTAATGAACCAACAGCGTGAAGTGATCTATGCTCAGCGCAGGGCAGTGCTTACCGGAGAGAACCTCCATGACAATATTATGAATATGTTGGATCAGGTGGTAGAAGGAGCGGTGGCAACCTTTGCTACAGAAAGTAACTTTGCTGAGGATTGGGATCTGAAAAGTTTTGTTGAATACTGCCAAACTCAATTTTTGCCCGGTTATGAGCTTACAGTTGAAGAGTTAAATGATCTGAACCGTGAAGAAGTGGTGGAACTGCTTAAAGAAAAAAGCCAAGAGTTGTACGAGCAGCGGGAAGCAGAGTTTGGTTCCGAATTAATGCGGGAAATCGAGCGCATCATAACGCTTCAGATAGTGGATAACAAATGGATGGATCACTTGGACGCCATGGATATGCTGAGAGAAGGTATTGGACTCCGGGCCTATGGGCAGCGTGATCCTTTGGTAGAATACAAGCGGGAAGCCTTTGAAATGTTCCAGGGGATGGTTGATGGAATTCAAGAAGATATTATTCGCTATTTGATGCATGTAACACCCCAGGTAACAGAAAAGGAACCGGAGAAGGAACCGATCAATATGACCACCAACAAGGACGAAGCTGAGCCTAAACAGCCGGTTCAGGTGGGGGAACAGGTTGGCCGCAACGATCCCTGCCCCTGCGGCAGCGGAAAGAAGTATAAAAAGTGCTGCGGAGCAGAAAAATAAAGCTGCTTTCAAAGCCAGGCAAAAATCTACTAATGGAAGGAATGAAAGAAACGTGTTATCCGATTGGAAAAAAGAACTGGAAAATGTATCAATGCGTTTGGCAGATTTGAGGGTCTCCCTTTGACATCCCTCAGAGAATAGAGCGGATTAAAGATCTGGAGCAAGATTTAAACCGGCCTGATTTTTGGGATGATGCTGACGAAGCCCAAAAGGTGATGCAGGAAATATCCCGGCAGCAGAGTAAAGTCAGGCACTATGAGATGTTATATAAGCAATGGGAAGAAATTGATACACTGTGGCAACTGGCCATGGAAGAAGACGATGTGAGCCTTGAGAGCGAAGTTGAAGAAGGAGTAAACGATATCAATGCTCGGTTGGCTGAACATGAATTGGAAATTTTGCTCAGTGGTCCTTATGATAGGAATAATGCCATTTTGACCTTACATGCAGGGGCTGGTGGTACTGAGGCACAAGATTGGGTACAAATGCTTTACCGTATGTATGTCCGGTGGGGAGAAAGAAAGGGTTATAAGGTGGAAACTCTTGATCTACTGCCAGGTGACGAGGCGGGAATCAAGAGCGCTACTCTGTCCCTGACGGGAGAAAATGCTTATGGTTATGCCAAGTCGGAAAAAGGAGTGCATCGCCTGGTACGGATCTCTCCCTTTGACGCTTCAGGGCGACGGCATACTTCTTTTGCATCCGTTGATGTCATTCCAGAGGTAACAGATGATACGGAAATTACTATCAATCCCGAAGATTTGAAGGTTGATACCTATCGTTCAGGCGGAGCAGGCGGACAGCATGTGAATAAAACTGATTCGGCAGTGCGCATGACACACTTACCGACGGGGATTATCGTTCAATGTCAAAACGAACGTTCTCAGATTCAAAACCGAGCATCTTGCTTGCGCATTTTACAGGCTAAGCTTTTGGAACGGAGAATTCAGGAGCAGGAAGCGGAATTATCTGAAATCAGAGGGGAACAACAGGAGATTGCTTGGGGAAGCCAGATTCGCTCCTATGTTTTTCATCCCTACAGTATGGTGAAAGACCACCGCACCAATGAAGAAACAGGAAATGTTAATGCTGTGATGGACGGGGAACTGGACCCCTTCATTGCTGCTTATTTACAACAGACGAAAAACCAGCATTGAAGATCCCCGTGTATGAAACCGTAAGACAGGAGGAAAACAGGTTGACGGTTAAAGAACTTAAAGTTAAGGCAAATCAGATTCGTCAAGATATCATTGCCATGCTAGCTGAGGCCGGATCAGGGCATCCGGGGGGGAGTCTGTCTGCCGCCGATATCCTTGCGACACTCTATTTCCATGAGATGAATGTTTCGGTCCAAGATCCCCATTGCCCGGACCGGGACCGCTTTGTCCTAAGTAAGGGACACGCTGCTCCCGTGCTTTATGCTACGTTGGCGGAAAAAGGGTTCTTTCCAAGAGAGGAACTCCTAACCTTGCGCAAGACAGGGAGTAAATTGCAAGGTCATCCGGACATGAAAAAAACACCGGGTGTTGATATGTCAACCGGTTCTTTGGGACAGGGCTTTTCTTCAAGCATAGGTATGGCTCTGGCGGGTAAATTGGATCAAAAGGATTATCGGGTCTATGCCTTACTGGGAGACGGGGAATTGGCGGAAGGACAGATCTGGGAAGCAGCGATGGCTGCAGCTCATTATAAATTGGACAATCTTACCGCTATCCTAGATTTAAACGGATTGCAGATTGATGGACATACCTCTGAGGTAATGTCCAGTGATCCGGTAGTTGACAAATGGAAAGCTTTTAACTGGAATGTAATTGAGGTGGATGGGCACAACATTAATGAGCTGATTGCTGCTTTTGATCAGGCAAAGGGCGTTAAAGATCGGCCTACCATTCTGATTGCTCATACCATTAAAGGAAAAGGCGTTTCGTTTATGGAAGACCAAGTAAAATGGCATGGTAATGCGCCTAGTGTGGAACAAGCCGAGCAGGCATTGAGTGAGTTGCGGAAGGAGGCGGAACAACTTGGCTAAGCAAGCAACCCGTGACGCTTATGGAAAAGCTTTGGTAGCTTTAGGAGCAGAAAATCCGAGTATCGTTGTGCTTGATGCAGATTTATCGAAATCAACAAAAACAGCTGAATTTGCCAAAGCATATCCGGAGCGCTTTTTTAACATGGGAATCGCCGAGCAGAATTTGATAGGCACTGCGGCAGGATTTGCTGCGGCAGGCAAGGTCCCATTTGCCAGTACCTTTGCTATTTTTGCTACAGGGCGGGCCTTTGAACAGATTCGAAATTCTATAGCTTATCCAAAGCTAAACGTAAAAATCGCTGCTACTCATGCCGGATTGACAGTAGGTGAAGACGGTGGCTCCCACCAGGCTATAGAAGATGTGGCCATTATGAGAGCTGTACCCAATATGACAGTGCTGGTGCCTGCAGATGGAGAAGAAACCCGTCAGGCTGTCTTGGCTGCGGCCAGTTATCAAGGACCAGTTTATATTCGCATGGGTCGTCTGGACGTGCCTTTGCTGTTCGATGAGGGCTATCATTTTGAAATCGGTAAAGCTAATGTCCTAAGAGAAGGTAAAGATGCGGCTATTATGGCGAACGGGGTGATGGTAGCCTTGGCGCTAGAGGCAGCTGATGAGCTGGCGACACAGGGTTTGAACGTTGGTGTTGTCAATGTTGCTTCCGTAAAACCTCTAGATCGGGAAACGATTGTTGCAGTGGCGGGCAAAACGGGGGCAATCGTAAGCGCTGAGGAGCATAATGTGATTGGTGGCCTGGGAAGTGCCATTGCTGAGGTTCTGGCTGAGCAGTGTCCTACGCCAATGGTGAGGGTCGGTGTTCAGGATTCTTTCGGGGAATCGGGCCGTCCTTTAGAACTCTTGGAGAAGTATGGTCTGACGAAAGAAAAACTAGTTGAAGCAGCGCTTGAGGTTGTGAAGAAGAAACTGAAATAATTCATGAATACTGCATAAAGTATAGGTCAAAATTGGACCTATTTATCATGATGGCTTACAAAAGAGCGTGCCACCCTACGTATTAGACTCAGGGTAGCACGCTCTTTGATTATTCTTTGAGGAATTTGTCTAATCTCCTTTACTTCCCTTTCTATCGGTTATATCATTAAAAAGATAGAAAAAATGACAGGAAAACGTTGAGCCGTGTCGAACTTAAGGACTAGCTCAGTACTATCTACTGAATGGGAAAAGTTAAAAAATAATGCTGGCGTCAAGGAGGTTGTATGATTCAATTAACGAATGTGTCTAAGGTTTATCCCAATGGTGCCAGAGCTCTAGTTGATGTGAATCTCCACATCAACAAAGGAGAGTTTGTTTTCTTGGTGGGGCCGAGCGGTGCAGGCAAATCTACGCTTATCCGTCTGCTCTATCGGGAGGAGGCACCGACACGGGGGCAAGTTTTGCTGAACGGGCAAAATCTTGTACGCATGAAGGAAAGAGAAGTGCCGTATTTAAGGCGTAATATAGGGGTTATTTTTCAGGACTTTAAGCTCTTACCTAATAAAACGGTTTATGAAAATGTGGCTTTTGCTTTAGAAGTTTTAGGATTGGGTAAAAGAGAGATTCAAAAGCGCTCTCAAACAGCTTTGGATTTAGTAGGACTGAGTACTAAGGAAAAAGCCTTCACTCACCAACTTTCCGGCGGAGAGCAGCAGCGGGTTTGTGTGGCCCGGGCGATTATTAACAATCCCGGGTTATTGATTGCTGACGAGCCTACAGGTAATTTGGATCCGGATACAACCTGGGAGATTATGGATCTCCTTTATAACATTAATAAAAGGGGAACAACCATAGTAATGGCAACCCATGCCCGTGACATTGTAGATCAAATGAAAAAAAGGGTAATTGCTATAGAAGAAGGCCGGGTAGCCCGGGATGAAGAGAAGGGAGCATACGGC
>JAEWCM010000063.1 GCA_023390635.1 Bacillota bacterium | reverse complement strand
GGTTTCAAGTGCCAAGATTTCCTTTTTATCTGCGTCATCCGGAAGAATTATCGCTATAAAGAACTGGCAGTGACTCTTTTCATTAAATGGAATACTGCTATCTGCCATTATATTATTTAACAACATCGACCTTCTATTTCCGTCAATAATAATACCATCCGAAGTTACAATACCGTGCTTTTCCTGGTGTTCACGAAGGAGACGTTCTTTCGTCTTTTTATTGGCTTCAACCTTGGATTCCCAAAGAAATTTTTCAATCAGTTTCTTATCCTGTGGATCTTCTGGATTGATTATGTGGTGCTGTCTTTCATAGGACTTAACCACACTACCTATACGACCGTTATAAGGATTATAAATCAGATATTCTAACGGTATTTCATATGCGTCAAACTCTTTTCTCACTCCATGATACATAATCGGAATACCAGTACGGCAAGGTTCCTTGGTCGCAACTAGTTCACGTAACTTTGCTTTTCTTTCTGAAGCATTCATTAATGCAACCTCCAAATTTTCAAAATTCAGCGCTATAGCTGTAAACAATGTCTTCTAACAAGTTTAGATTATTGAAATTTAGAACATAGTCCGAACATCTATGGATTTCTCTCATATCTGCCTGTCTGCCAATCCAACCAGCACCATCAAGGAAGTTTATAAAAATAATATTGTTTCCTGACTTACGCTGAAGATTTAACACCTCAACAGTTTTACGTGCAGCTTCTTTCTTGCTTCCCTGACTGCTTGAAGTAGTCACACTATAGGAAACATCGATGATAATTTTCGGGTTCTGAGGACTTTCCAAAACAAAACTTACTGCTCTGTCTAGCATCGGCACTCTAACATTCTTCTGATACTCAATCCCATGTTTAGCACATACAGCTCTTAACTTATCTTCTACTTCGTTCAAAACAAGATCACCAATATTATTACTGTACCTTCCCTCCAGACCCCTTTTAACAAAGAGTCGGATGGAATTTTTATCAGTAAGCTTTTTACGTGTTGTGTCATCTATTGCCATGTTTTCTAAATAAAAATATGGTATCTTGGTTCTGAGTTTTCCGTCATCGCGGCCTGCCCAAATAAGGTTTAGCACACTTTCCATCATCGCCGGGCTTTCCATCATTGCAGTACGTATCTTACCTAGTCCCCACTCAGTAGAAAATACAAATCCACGTTCTTTTCTTATCATAGATACCATACGCTTGAATCTCTCTGTAGAGATTTCCATAAGGCTCGTCAGGTTATCAAGTGAATCTTTGTATTCTACTATATACCTTTTCAAGTCTTCTTTTGTGTCTATGGAACTCAATTCGTGATATAACTCATCAACCTTGTTTTTCACTTCCTGTTCTATTGCATGTTCATATTGCTCATTCACATAAAACATAGTTGTCGAGTTAAATAATTCATCAAATTCTATTTTCCGAGCTATTACTTCAGACATCTAACTCCTCCTTCCCATCCTCGGTTAGTATGTAAATATCGTATCACACATTTCATATATTTACAATCAAAACTTTACGCATATTTGAGAATTTTTTAGAGAGCCATATTTTCATATTTACGCAATAATTTTTAACCATCTGTTCAGTACAACAGAATTTCCCCTAAACCATAAAATGGTAATTTCATTTTGATTATTTCGAATAATTCAAATACCATTATGAGAGCGTACTAGTACTAGCGTATAATTATATTAATTTATCTCTTCAACCCACAAAGTTATCTATCCTATCTCCTCAACCCCAGCGAAAAATCTAATCTGTCAACTCAACCCTATCGCTTTCAGGGTAGTTGATATGTTCCCTCGTAGAATAAAAATAAGGGTTTCCCGGCATCAGCATCTTCGTAAAAATAGTTGAACGAAAAATGCAATGTCAGGAAACCCTTTATTTATCAGTATTTTTAGTAGAGCTATTTCTCCACCCGTGACATCAAGACAACACACTCCACATGCACGCTCCACGGGAACATATCCACCGGCTGCACTTCCTCCACCATATACCCCCGCTGCACCAACAATTCCACGTCTCTCGCCAAAGTCCCAGGATCACAGGATACATAGACAATTCGCTCCGGCCCGACCTTCTCCAAAACCTCGATCACCTGAAGCTCCATGCCCGCTCTCGGGGGATCGAGCACCACCACCTCCGGTTTGCTGCTTTGGCTTAGCTCACTGATTTTCTCCTCCACCTTGCCCTCGATAAAACTCACCTGTGTAAATCCATTGTCCTCAGCATTTTTCCATGCACTATCGATGGCATGGGGATTCTCCTCGACTCCGGTCACCTTTGCTCCCTGTTTGGCTAAGGCCAGGGTCAGCGTACCGATACCACAGTACAAATCCCACACCTCTTCGCCGCCCTTCAAATCTGCCATTCTCAGAGCTTCAGCATAAAGCACTTCCGTCTGCCGGGAATTGACCTGCAAAAAGGCCAGTGGAGAAAGGCTGAAATCGATGCCGCAGATTCTGGATTTCAGTTCTTGATCACCTGCCAGACGAACAAGCTCACCCCGTGGATTGATGCCCCATATTTCCCTAAGGCCTAGGGAGCCTGCTTCCTTCACCATAGCCGCCCATCTTTTTGCCGACGAATCTGCTTCTTCTCTCGGCAACTCCTGCCCATCCTCAACTCTCTCCAGCAACGCCAAGCCCTTTATCTCTCCTGAGGGAAGCACGCTTTGCCGCAAGGTGATCTTTTTGATCTCCTGGAATTGATCACCTAAACCCTTTTTCAGCACTTGAACCCATTGATTCATCTCTTTGGACAACAGCAAACAGTCGGGAAAGACCACAACTTCATGACTTCCTCCCTGGTAATAACCGATGTTCCCATTCCTGTGCAGGACTGCCTTATTCCGGTATCTCCGCGGCTCTTCCATCCCGATCACAGGTTTTACCTCTGTCTCTACTTTACCGATCCGCCGCAGAGCATCCTCGACCCACTGCCTTTTCCACTTCAAGGTCTCTTCATAAGTCATATGCTGAAGCTGACACCCTCCGCACTCCTCATACACCGGGCAGGGCGGTTCCACCCTTTGAGCAGATTTCTCTTCCAGCTGCAGCAAACGTCCTCTCTGCCAGTTCTTCTTCCTCTGAATGATCTGGACGGTGCCCTTCTCTCCCGGCAGCATTCCCGGGACAAAGGTCGCCAACCCCTGGTCGAAGCAAACTCCCGCTCCGTCCGAAGAAAGGCGGACACACTCCAGAACCCTATCTCTATCGTCTTCTATCTTTTGCTGAGCCATATGATTGTTCAGCCTGCCTCTCGCTTGTTTTCCCATCTGCTCCCTGCCTCCCAACTTTACCGCTGCAGCCACAGTGCAATTGCCATCAGCACATTCCATGTTCCATGGGCAATCACAGAAGGCCAGATGCTTGAAGTCTTCTCATAGATCCACGCCAATAGTACCCCTCCCAGGAATAGGGGGATAAAGCGTACCACATCAAAATGAAGCAAAGCGAAGAAAAGTCCGGTGAGCAGAATTCCTTTCAACTTACCGTAACTCTGGAGCAAGGGAGGATATACCAGACCGCGGAAAACCGCCTCTTCCTTCATAGGAGCGATAATTCCTCCTAAAATCAGCAAAAGCACAAACTGCCATCCGTACTGGGCCCCCGTCACAGCCTGGGCAAAACTTTGGGGTGCCGGCTCACCAAGGTAATCGGCAATAAAATTTCCCACCACACTGACAATCACAAAGAGGGCAATCCCCATGAGAAAGCCCAGTCCCACATACCTGGTTTTCGGGCGGACAAAGCCCAAATCAGTGAAAGGGCGGTGCACCAAGCGCAGCACAATAAAAATTATCAGTAAATACAGGCCTGCATCGCCCAATCCAATCGTCAGAAACTTCAGCGAACCTGCCATAGTATCCAAACCTTCAGAAGCATCCAGCCAACCTAAAGGAATTTCTATCAAAGTCACAACCAATATTAGAAACAGCACCTGCCAGATATTCCACACCGGTTCTCTGGGTGGAAGCTTCTCCGGCAGTTGTACCGTCAACTGCTTTTTCATTAAGTTAATCCTCACTGATTCTGTATTTCGCGGCGCTAATTTCCGCCTCATCCCCTAATTTTAGCCTGAACCCGCCCCTATGTCCAGCGTTCATCCCTGTGACCCGCCGGATCTTTCATTTTTTAACTTCTCCCCTTATCTCAGAATCGAACCTAAAGAAATCATCACCATACGCTAAGCTGGTTATCATGATTCCGGCGGTACAAATTCCAGCAGATCGCCAATATTACAATTCAGCACCGTACAGATCCGCGCAAGAACATCAGTATCCAATCTGGTAATATTGTTGTTGCAGTAATTGTTAATTTGAGAACGCTGCATTTCTGCTTTGTGGCTCAACTTATTTTTGCTGATACCTTCTTTTTTTATCAGCTCATCCAACTTTATTTTAATTGTTCCGTATTCCATCGGAACCCCCCTGTCCCTTATAGTCCACATGTTTGACATGTATAGTATGCCTTTAGTAGAATAGCTTTGTAAGATCTAGCATGTCTTGTCAGACTTCTTGCACATGCAGACGAAAGGGAGAGAATAATGAATGTATTAAAAGCAAAAAGAGCGTTAGAACAGCTTGCCCAGCAGAGAGGCGTGAATGTAGAAACCGTACGCCACGAAATGGAAACCGCTATCGCTGCGGCATCACAAAGTACCGACCCAAAGGCGAGAGCGTTTTGGATGTCAGTCCCACACGAGAAGGAATATCCTACACCGGAGGAATTAATCGTATATATGTCGGAAACGACCACGAAATAAAAACAGCCCGTCTGAGTGCAGCATATGCTGCACGACAAACGGGCTGTGTCTTTGCAGTGAAATAAAGTCCTATCAGACTGAAATAACCTAGCTTACTTCAAAGCCTTGACAATCGCTTCCGCCATCTCTTTAGTCCCGGCGCTTCCGCCCAAATCAGGGGTAAGATTTTCTTTATTGGGCAGAATCGCGGCAATGGCTTCATTGACTCTGGCTGCTTCATCACTTAATCCCAAATATTTCAGCATCTCCACTCCGGAGAGGATCATAGCCAAAGGATTGGCAAGATTTTTCCCGGCAATCAATGGAGCACTGCCGTGAACGGCTTCAAAGACGGCTCCGTCCGAACCGATGTTGGCGCCGGGGGCTACGCCCAGGCCTCCCACCAGACCTGCGCCCAGGTCGGAAACAATATCGCCGTAAAGATTGGGCAGCACCAGCACATCAAACTGCTCCGGCTGCTGCACCAGGTTCATGCACAAAGCATCTACAATCCGGTCGTCACATTCGATTTCCGGATAATCCTCTGCAATGTCCCGCACGGATTGAAGGAACAGGCCATCAGACAGCTTCATAATGTTGGCCTTATGCACAATCGTCACCTTTTTCCGGCCTTCCCGGCGAGCCAGCTCAAAGGCATAGCGGCCGATCCGCTCGGAAGCCTCACGGGTAATGATCTTGATGCTCTCTGCCGCATCCCGGCCTACCTTATGCTCAATACCTGCATAAAGGTCTTCCGTATTCTCCCGTACCACCACCATATCCACACCCGTATAGCGGGAGGGTACGTTCTCCCAGTTCTTCAGGGGCCGGACATTGGCAAACAGCTGCAGGTTCTGGCGCAGCGTTACATTGACACTACGAAAGCCTTTGCCCACCGGTGTAGTGATCGGTCCTTTCAATGCCACCTTATTGCGGCGTACCGCTTCCAACACATGTTCAGGGAGTGGAGTACCATATTCAGGAATACAGTGTTCCCCTGCTTCCACAACCTCCCACTCCAAAGGGGCGCCGCTCGCCGTCAAAACTGCCTGGGCCGCAGCGGAAACCTCCGGTCCAATCCCGTCTCCGGGAATTAAGGTTATTTTTATCGTCATCGTTTTTCTTCCTCTCAAATTTCATCTTTTATATCAACGCCAGCAAAAACTTCTTCTCCAGAGAGGAGAAAAGGTGTGTGATCGAAGATGAGCAAGCTGCACACATCATTGCCTCTTTAGATCTTAGCCCGGTGATGAACCATATCATCGTAGACATACATCAGCTCTTTATCAAACAAGGGCCGTTTCATATCCACCGCCAGAGCCCGCACTCTGGCCAGCATATCTTCTGCCTCTTCCTCGGTGAGGGTAATCCCGTATTCATGGAATTTCGCCTTAACCGAAGCACGCCCTGAATGCTTGCCGATCACAATCTGCCGCTCCAAACCTACATCCTCCGGTTTGAAGACTTCATAAGTCAAAGGATTCTTTAGAGCACCGTCGGCGTGAATGCCTGATTCATGGGCAAACATGTTGCTGCCCACGATCGGTTTCCATGCCGGAAGCATCCGGCCCGAAGCTCTGGCTACATATTCGGACACTTCCACAAACCGGGTGGTGGCAAAATTAAGATCGATATCGGACAGATATTTCAGGGCCATCACCACTTCTTCCAGAGCAGCATTTCCGGCCCGTTCACCCAAACCATTGACCGTTACACCGATATGGGTGGCTCCGCCCTTCACTCCTGCCAGAGCATTGGCTGTCGCCATGCCAAAGTCATTATGAGTATGCATCTCCACGTCGATGCCTGTTTTGGCAATCAGATCGACAATCCGGTCACGGGTCGTAAACGGTTCGAGAATTCCCACCGTATCACAGTAGCGGAGCCGGTCGGCGCCTGCCTGCTTGGCAGCCAGAGCAAACTGCACCAGAAAATCCGGATCGGAACGGGAAGCATCTTCCGCATTCACAGAAATATACACTCCCTCTTTTTTGGCGAATTCCGTTGCCTTCACCATCCGCTCCAGCACAGCTTCCCTGGTCGTTCTCAGTTTATGTTCAATATGAATATCCGAAGTGGAAATAGAAATAGCCACCGCATCCACTCCGCACCGTAAAGAAGATTCAATATCACTGATGACAGCCCGGTTCCAGCCCATAATGCTGGCCTTCAGACCTAAGCCTGCAATTTCCTTGATGGCCGCCGCCTCATCGCCGCCCATTACGGGAATACCTACTTCAAGCTGATCTACGCCCAAATCGTTAAGTAATCTGGCGATTCTTACCTTCTCATGATTGGAAAAAACCACTCCAGCCGTTTGTTCGCCATCTCTCAGCGTTGTATCTACAATCGTCAATGGTTTTGCCAATGCCATCACCTCTTTCATTTAAATAAAGACCTTTCAGCCTTTCATCTCCTCAAATACCTCTTGATCTTTTCAACAGGCTCCCTGACAAGGTCACAAATACCCTTTGCAGCCTTACCCGGGAGCCTGAATATCAACCGATTCATCTATTATACTACAGAATCGGCCGCTTGTAATGTATCCAATGACAAGTATTCAGTATTATATGCATATGTTTCACAACACTGAATATTTATTCATTTTCCACTGGCAGCCGATCTGTCATAACTCTATTCAAAATATTGTTCTAAAAGAACCAAGCTTCGAACCAACTTCTATACATGCCAAAGATCAGGCCAAGTCCCTAAAAAGAGCTCAAGAAAGACCTAATCAACCCAGAAAGGGCCGCTTTACACACAAAAGCGCAGGAATCGGGCAGAGGGGCGTCATGACACACGCTGCCTTTGCGGCGCGTTAAGCCGGAGGTTCACATTCAGAAAGCAGCAGGGGTTCCGGCGCAACGCCACGAAGGCAAGTGCGGCAGCCCCGGCGCCCTCCGGAGCGTTGTGCGTCAAGCTGCCCTCGCCCCAGCGTAATTAAGCAATGGATGCACTAAAATTTAGCCAAAGCCTCTTTCAACATCTGATTAACCATCCCCGGATTGGCCTGCCCCTTAGTGGCCTTCATTACCTGACCGACCAGGAAACCGATGGCCCGTTCCTTTCCGGCTTTAAAATCTTCTACCGACTGAGGATTGGCATTGATCACCTCATCAATGATTCCGGCCAGAGCTCCTGTATCACTGATCTGGGCCAGTCCCTTCTCCTTGACGATCACTTCCGGATCTTTGCCGCTCTCAAACATCTCTTCCAGAACAGTCTTGGCAATCTTGCCGCTGATGCTGCCCTTTTCAATCAGGGTCAGGAGCTCAGCCATCTGAGCAGGGGATACAGGGCTTTCCTTGACCTCACACTGTCTGGCATTGAGCAGACGGGTAAAATCTCCCATTACCCAGTTGGCCAGGGCCTTCAGATCCTTAAACTGTTCGGCGGCCTGATCAAAGAACTCTGCCAGATCCTTGGAAGCAGTCAGCACTCCTGCGTCATACTCGGACAGCCCGGAAGCGATCAGCCGTTCCCGCTTGGCAGCCGGCAATTCTTTCAAGGTTTGGCGTACCCGTTCCACCCATTCCCGCTCAATCACCAAAGGCATAAGATCGGGCTCAGGGAAATAGCGATAATCATGAGCCTCTTCCTTGGAGCGGAGGGCGAAGGTCATCCCTTTCCCTTCATCCCACGTTCTGGTCTCCTGAATCACCTTTTCTCCGGCGTTGAGCAGCTCCGCCTGTCGTTCAATCTCATATTCCAAACAACGACGGACAGAGCTGAAGGAGTTAAGGTTTTTGCTCTCCGTCCTCGTTCCCAATTCACTGCTGCCCTTGGGGCGCAGGGACACGTTCACGTCAAAGCGCACCGACCCTTGTTCCAGGCGGCAGTCGGATACTTCCGCATATTCAAGAATCTGTACCAGCTGCTCCAAATAAGCTACCGCCTCGTCCACTGAGCGGATATCCGGCTCGGAGACAATTTCCAGCAAAGGGACACCGCCCCGGTTGTAATCCACATAGGATTCAAAAGAAGTCGTGATCGTCTCCCCGGAATGGACCAGCTTCCCTGCATCCTCTTCCATGTGGGCCCGGGTAATGCCGATTTTCTTCTTCTCCCCGTTTACTTCGATTTCCAGCCAGCCGTTTTGGCAAATAGGAAGATCAAATTGAGAGGTTTGGAAATTCTTTGTCAGATCGGGGTAATAGTAATTTTTTCGGTCAAACTTAGAGAACTCTGCGATCTCACAATTCAGGGCCAGCCCCGTTTTGATTCCATACTCCACCACTTGTTTATTGACCACGGGCAGCACACCAGGCATGCCCAAGCAGACAGGGCATACATGGGTGTTCTGCTCTCCGCCGAATTCAGTCGAGCACCCGCAAAAAATCTTGGTTTTTGTCTTTAACTCCACATGGACTTCCATGCCGCAGACCATCTCATATCTTTCCTCTGCTCCCATGTTCATACCTCCTTGACCAGGGCCGGACGCGCCTGATGGAATTCCGTATTCTGTTCAAAGGTATAGGCCACCCGGTAAAGGATGCTTTCATCAAAGGCCTTACCAATAAGCTGCATGCCGACAGGCAGTCCGTTGATAAAGCCCGCCGGTACGGACAAGCCGGGCAATCCGGCCAGATTTAAGGTCACCGTGCAAATGTCCGTCATATACATGGCCAGTGGATCACTGGTCTTCTCCCCAATACGGAAGGCCGGGCACGGCGATGTGGGAGCCAGCAATACATCAAATTGATTCAAAGCCTGATCAAAATCCTGCTTAATCAAGGTTCTGACTTTCTGGGCCTTTAAATAATAGGCATCATAGTAGCCGGAGCTGAGCGCATAAGTTCCCAGCATGATCCGCCGCTTTACTTCATCACCAAACCCCTGAGCCCTGGTCTTCATGAACATGCTGAGCACGTCTTCCGCTTCCGATGCCCTGTAGCCATAGCGCACCCCGTCATAACGGGCTAGGTTGGAGCTGCACTCTGCCGTGGCAAGCAGATAATAAGCGGCAATGGCATATTCGGTATGAGGCAGGGAACACTCTCCTACCTCAGCCCCCAGGGATTCCAGTGTGGAAATAGCCTGACGGATAACTGCAGCTACCTCCTTGTCCACGCCTTCCCCGAAATATTCCCGGGGAATTCCGATTTTCAGCCCTTTCACATCGTTCACCAGGGCTTTGGTAAAATCAGGCCGGGGATAAGGAGCAGAGGTGGAATCTTTGGCATCATGACCGGCAATAGCATTCATCACCAAAGCATTGTCTCCTACTGTCCGGCTGAAAGGTCCGATTTGATCCAGAGAAGAGGCGTAAGCAATCAGTCCGTAGCGGGAAACCGCTCCATAGGTTGGCTTCAGTCCCACTACCCCACAATAGGCGGCCGGAAGACGGATAGACCCTCCTGTATCCGATCCCAGGCTAAAGACCGCTTCCTCCGCAGCCACTGCGGCAGCCGGTCCGCCGGATGATCCACCCGGTACATATTCCAGGTTCCACGGATTACCGGTGGAAAAAAAGGCCGAGTTTTCTGTTGATGACCCCATGGCAAACTCGTCCAGATTTGCTTTTCCCAGCATAATGGCTCCGGCCTGGGTCAATTTCTCCACCACAGTCCCATCATAAATCGGCACATAATTCTCCAGCATTTTTGAGGAGCAGGTCGTACGTACACCTTTGGTGCTGATGTTATCCTTCAAAGCCATCGGAATTCCTTCCAAAGGACCGATTTGCTCTCCCGCTGCCAGCTTCTCATCCACTTTCCTGGCCTGGGCCAATGCCCCTTCCCCTGTGACGGTAACATAAGCCTTCACTTTGGGCTCCTGTTTCTCAATCCTCTTTAAATATGTACTCACCAGATCGGTGGCACTTATTTCTTTACTTACTAATAACTGATGCAGCTCTGCCGCTGATTTCGCTGTCACGTCCATCCGGCCAGTCCTCCTTTTTCTCTTACCTGCTTGTCCTTTCATATGAAGTCTTGGCTCATTCCTTCTTTCGCCTCTGACCCGGACATTTCAGGCAGCTTGGTCTTTCTTAAACAATTTTAGGTACGCGGAAAAATCCGTCTTCGGCTTCGGGAGCATTGGCCAAGGCTTCTTCCTGAGACACTCCCACCTTTACTTCATCCTCCCGCAGCACATTATATATCGGGACGGCATGAGCAGTAGGCTGTACCTGATCAGTGTCCAGCTTCTCCAGCTTCGCCGCATAATCCAAAATGGAATTCAGTTGTCCCGTATACGTCTCAATTTCCTCTTCCGTCAGTTCCAGCCGGGCCAGCAAAGCCACATGCTCCACTTCTTGCCGGGATATTTTCATCCTGTTCCACCGTCTTTCCTAATTTGATTTTTCAAAACTCCCCAACAGCCTCCAAAGAAGGCCCAAGCAAGCCCAAACAGCCCCGAAAGGGCGAGCCCGATACACAAAAGCGTAGGGCTTGGGCAAAGGGGCGGTAAGCCAAACGCCGCGTCCGTGGCAGGCAGCGCCAATGGTTCACATACTGATCACAGCGGGGTTTTTGGTGCCGCGCCACGAACGCCAGTGCGGCAGCCCCGACGCCATCCGAAGCGTTGTGCATCAAGCTCGCCCTCAATATCACCGTTCCCTATACTATAACAAATAAGGTACAAGCGGGCAAGGAACAGCGTCCTCACCCGCTTGTATACATAAAACCTTTTCCCGTTTGGGCCGATTACTCTTTTTCCTCTTCCACCAGAGCGAGGAATTCAGCCTCTGTCAGCACCGGTACTCCCAGCTCCCTGGCTTTATCCAGTTTCGAGCCGGCCTTCTCTCCGGCCACGACAAAGGCAGTTTTTTTGCTCACGCTTCCCGCCGCTTTACCGCCGTAGCTCTCAATCATCTCTTCGATCTGATGGCGATCAAACTGTTCCAGGGTCCCGGTGACCACGATGCTTTTGCCGGCAAAAACCGCCGGTTTGGCAGAGATATCCGCCGTCATTCTCACCCCGGCCTCCTTTAAGCGCTCAATGAACTGCAAGGTGCCTTCCTGGGCAAAAAAGGTGATCAGGCTTGCTGCCATCGCCGGTCCGATATCAGGAATAGTTTGCAGTTCCTCCATCGTCGCATGCAGCAGATGATCCATCGAACCGAAACGCTGGGCCAGTATTTTTCCCGCTTTCTCCCCCACATGCCTAATTCCCAAGGCAAAGATCAGCGGAGCCAGTCCCCTCTCCTTGCTGTCCTCAATGGCCCGCAGAAGATTAGAAGCAGACTTCTCCCCCATCCTTTCCAGAGGAGTGAGCAGTTCCATTTTCAGAAAATAGAGGTCGGAAGCATCCCTGATCAGGCCATTTTCCAAGAGCTGCTGAATCACCGCCGGACCGAGTCCGTCAATGTTCATGGCATCCCGGGAAACAAAGTGGATAATCCCTTCCCGTTGCTGGGCAGGGCAGCTGATTCCCGTACAACGATGGGCCGCTTCTCCTTCTTCCCGTACCACCACACCGCCGCATTCCGGACAATGCTCAGGCATCTCAAAAAGCCGTTCCCCACCGATGCGTTTCTCCGGCAGGGCTTTGATC
>JAEWCM010000106.1 GCA_023390635.1 Bacillota bacterium | reverse complement strand
ATTGAGAAGGCAGGACTTAAAGACAAATTAACTCATATTTCTACTGGTGGGGGTGCTTCACTGGAATTTTTAGAAGGGAAAAAACTTCCCGGAATTGAAATTCTTAATGAATGCTGAAGATTAAGTTTTAGATAACAAAATTAATGGCGAGGGGGAAGTTCTTACGTGACAAAGCGGCGTCAAATTATTGCGGGAAATTGGAAAATGAATAAAACTCTAAAAGAGGCTCAGTCCTATGGGGCAAAGCTTACTGAACTCATAGGACAAGAAGCTGAAGTTGAGATTGTAGTTTGTCCTCCGTTTACCTGCCTTTCCGTGCTGAAGGATGAGCTGGAGGAGAGTGTGATTCATCTGGGCGGCCAGGATTTGTCTTGGGCTCCTGGAGGTGCATACACAGGGGAAATATCTGCCTCTATGCTGCTGGATGTAGCATGTACCTATGTTATTATTGGGCATTCGGAGCGCAGGGAATATTGTCATGAGAGTGACGCGGAGATTCATTTAAAAGTAAAGGCGGCACTGGATTCAGGGCTTACACCTATTCTGTGTGTAGGAGAAAAGCTGATTCACCGAGAAGAGGGAAAAGCGCTCAGTGTGGTGCGAAACCAAGTTCAGAATGACTTGACCGATTTGAGCCGCAGTGAGTTACAGAAAATAGTAATTGCTTATGAGCCCATATGGGCAATTGGGACAGGCAAGACTGCTTCCGCTCAGGATGCACAGGAAATGTGCGCTGCCATTCGTTCCACAATCGCCGGAATTGCAGGAAATGTGGCGGAGGAAATTTCTATTCTTTACGGAGGCAGTGTAAAAGAGGATAATATAAAAGAGTTGATGGCCCAGGCTGACATTGATGGCGCATTGGTGGGAGGAGCCAGCTTGGAAGCAGAGGGATTTGCTGCTCTGATCAAGAGCAGGAGATAAAGAATCGAGGTGCGGTAAGAATTGCAGAGAAAATCCGGAGAACACAAGGTGGCGCCCTTGCTTTTGGCTATATTAGATGGCTGGGGTTACAGCCCTGCTTATGAGGGCAATGCTATTGCCCATGCCCAATTGCCTAATTTCTGCAAGTTGTTGGAGGAATATCCTCACACTCTGTTACAGGCCTCAGAAGAAGCAGTAGGATTGCCAGCAGGGCAAATGGGCAACTCAGAGGTGGGACATTTAAATATTGGTGCCGGGCGGATAGTATATCAGGAATTTACCCGGATCTCTAAGGCCATCGCAGAGGGTGATTTGAAAAAAAATATCGTTCTGCTTAAGGAGATAAATCAGGTGCGGGATGAGGGGAAAGCCTTGCATCTCATGGGGCTTTTGTCCGATGGCGGTGTTCACTCTCATATTAAGCACTTGTTTGCTTTGCTTGAGTTAGCCAAGGAACAGGGTGTAAAAGAGGTTTATATTCATGCTATTCTGGATGGCCGGGATGTATTGCCGCAAAGTGCTAAAAGCTATATTGAGCAACTGGAGCAAAAGCTTCAAGGCTTGGGCTTAGGGAAGATTGCCACCCTGTGCGGACGTTATTATGCCATGGATAGGGACAAGCGGTGGGAGAGAGTGGAAAAGGCTTACCAGGCTTATGCTTATGGTGAAGGAGAGAAAGCGGCAGGTGCGTTCGCTGCTATCGATGCTTCCTATGACAGGCGGGTAACCGACGAGTTCTTGCTGCCTACCGTCATTGTGGATGAGCAAGGAAAGAGAGTAGGACCGATCAAAGAGGGTGATGGGGTGATCTTTTTTAATTTCCGCTCCGATCGGGCACGGGAAATTACCAGAGCCTTTGTGGATGAAGAGTTCTCCGGATTTGAGCGGCCTGGGCGGCCGCGTGTCCATTTTGTCTGTCTGACTGAATATGACCCAAGTATTCAGGCTCCGGTGGCTTTTCCACCCCAGAATCTAGAGAACACCTTAGGTGAGGTTTTAGCCCAAAGCGGAATCAGACAGCTGAGAATTGCCGAAACAGAAAAATATGCCCATGTCACGTTCTTTTTCAATGGGGGTATTGAAGAACCTGATGATGGAGAAGAGCGGATTCTAATTCCCTCTCCCAAAGTAGCGACTTACAACTTACAGCCTGAGATGAGCGCGGAGGAGATCACAGCACAGCTGCTTAAGGTTCTGGAGGATAATCCTTATGAGGTAATCATTTTAAATTTTGCCAATCCGGATATGGTGGGGCATACGGGAGTTTTCAACGCCACAGTAACGGCGGTGGAAACCGTTGACCGCTGTTTGGGCCGCCTGGTAGAACGGGTCCGAGCATTAGAAGGAACTGTTTTGGTTACTGCTGATCATGGCAATGCAGAGAGCAAGATCGATTTAAACACCGGGCTGCCTTTAACTGCTCATACGACTAATCCTGTGCCATTTATTTTAGTCAATGATCTAATGAAGAATAAAGATCTGCGGGAAGGGGGAGCTTTACGGGATGTGGCTCCTACCATACTGGGTCTTCTAGGCATTACGTTACCGGCAGAGATGACAGGAAGGTCCTTGATTGAAGCATCTTAGTGAGCAGGCAGTCAGGAAGGTTTAATAATAGACGATATGAAGAAAAAAGGAGTGTCAGATAAATGAGTTTGATTTTAGATGTTTATGCCAGAGAGGTTTTAGATTCTCGTGGCAATCCTACTGTTGAGGTGGATGTCACTTTAGAAGATGGGTCTTTAGGTAGAGCGGCTGTACCTTCCGGAGCATCGACGGGGGCTTTTGAGGCTGTGGAGCTGCGTGACGGTGATCAGTCCAGATTTGGGGGAAAGGGAGTTCTGGAAGCGGTCGGTAATGTTAATAGTTTAATCGGCCCTGAAGTGGAAGGTTTAAGCCCTTTCGATCAACCAGGTTTTGACCGGGTGCTGATAGAGCTGGATGGTACCACGAACAAGGGGAAGCTGGGGGCCAATGCCATTTTAGGAGTTTCCTTGGCGGGAGCAAAGGCAGCGGCTGATTCGGTCGGGTTGCCTTTATACCGATATCTAGGTGGAGTTAATGCCAAAGTACTGCCTGTGCCGATGATGAATATCCTTAATGGAGGAGAGCATGCGGACAACAATGTTGATATACAAGAATTTATGATTATGCCGGTTGGGGCAGCCTCCTTTTCCGAAGGACTACGCATGGGTACAGAAGTCTACCACAGTTTGAAAAGTGTTCTGAAGGCAAAAGGACTCTCTACTGCTATCGGTGATGAAGGTGGTTTTGCACCTAATCTGAAATCAAATGCAGAAGCTCTTACTGTGATTGTGGACGCCATTCGCAAAGCTGGTTATGAACCTGGTGAACAGGTAGCCCTTGCTTTGGATGTGGCGGCGACGGAATTGTATAAAGATGGAGCATATCATCTGGAAGGGGAAGGGCTCACCAAAACTTCGGATGAGATGATTGCTTACTATGAAAGCCTGCTCGCCGAATACCCCATCGTTTCCATTGAAGATGGTTTGTCGGAAGAGGATTGGGAAGGTTGGCGGCGGATGACCGATAAGCTGGGAAGTAAGGTGCAACTGGTCGGGGATGATCTGTTTGTGACTAACCCGGAACGTTTGGAACGGGGGATTAAGGCTCAGTGTGCTAACTCCATTCTGATTAAGCTAAATCAGATCGGTACGCTGACCGAAACGCTGGATGCCATTGCCATGGCGCATCAGGCCGGTTATACAGCGGTAGTATCTCATCGCTCAGGTGAGACGGAAGATGTCACCATGGCCCATGTGGCAGTGGCTACCAATGCAGGAATGATCAAAACCGGTGCTCCCGCCCGTTCGGAAAGGGTGGCCAAATATAATGAGCTTTTGCGCATTGAAGAAGATTTGGGGGAGACTGCTATCTATCTGGGCAGAGCTGCCTTAAAGAAATAAAGTAAAAAGCGCTCTGGCGGAGATTGATTGAGTTTTAGCTAAGGTTATGCTAGAATTGGGTTACTGATGAAAAGTAGGCGTGTTTGAGCCTGAGGAGGTGATGTTTTGAAGATTGCATTGGTTATTCTTCTAATTCTTAGTTCGTTGGGCTTAATTGCAACTGTACTTATGCAGTCGGGACGAAGTGCCGGGCTTTCCGGTTCGATTGCCGGAGCCGGAGAAGCTTTTTTTGGTAAGAAAAAAGGGATGGATGAATTATTCTCCAAATTAAGCATTGTGGCAGCAGCCGTATTTTTGCTGTCTGCTCTGGGGTTGGCACTTATCGGTTAGCTAAGGGAGATTGAGGGCTCTTTTAGATTAAAATTAAAATCCCTCTAATTTTTTTTAAAACTTAATAGAATATGAAGCTATTGCTGCACAAACAGTCGTATTTTGATCCAAGAAACAGATGTAATTTTACCCCTATGTCCTTTCTGAATGGTATGTTCTGGAAAAGGTATTTATTAAATTGTTGCTCTAATTAATTTAATAAAATTTATAGGAGGGTTTCGGTAATGGATCTTACATCAATGCCTTTATGGGCGATTGGAG
>JAEWCM010000057.1 GCA_023390635.1 Bacillota bacterium | reverse complement strand
GCCCCAGGGATGCTCTGGAAGCTGATACCTGGATTCAGCCATTCCATCTCTGACCCCATCTTCTGATACTTCCTGTCCTGCTCCCCGCTGATGTATAAGACCGGCATTTTCAGCTCGGGGACCCTGTTTTTCAGACAGGGAACAGTTCCCTGTCCGCTCCCCTGCAAGGTCAGAGCCAGAGCCTCAGGACTATTTGCCAGCCGCCGTTCTTCTATGGCTTGCCTTATGCTTTCCGTCAAGTGCCTCTGCGTGGTGAAAAGCGGCAGCCCGGACCAATATTGACTGAACCACCTGATGCCGTCCTTCCTGATTTTTCCTGCCAGGCTCAAGTCCCGGCGCCGTCGCTGCCAGCGCCTGATTATCCCCTGTTCTCCATAGGAAGCGCTCTCCAGGATCAGGTGATCCACTTCTTCGGCATAAGTCAAAGCATAGGCCAAAGCCAGTCTTCCCCCCATTGAATAACCTAATAGGGAATAATGGTCATAGCCTAAGTCATGAATCAGGCGGTGCAGGCTCTCTATCATCGTTTTCCAGTGATAATAGCGGCGGTCCCGCGGCTTGTCGCTGGCCCCGTGTCCCACCCAGTCCATTAAGATCAGGCGGCAGCCTGCCGGCTGAAAAGAATCCCAGGTATGCAGGTTTTCTGCAAAGCCATGCAGGCAAACCACTGGCTGTCCTTCTCCTCTGATTTCCCCATGATATTTTATCTGCTCAAACTCCCACAGCATTAATGACTCCCAACCTCCTTCGACGGTTGCTTCCTATAACGTCGTATACTGATCATGCAAATGCTTGCTCGTTTCCAGATCGATCTTTATTTCAATCAACTTAACGCCATTTGCCTGTAAAGCCTGACTGAAATCCCGGCGGAAATCTTCCATCGTCTCTGGCTGGGAATAATCAAGGCCATATAGAGTCTGCAGCCCGGAAAAGTCAATACCGTGAGGGGTCAGAAACAAATACTCAAAATGTTTTCCCCCGCTCTGGGGTAAATATCGGAAAATCCCGCCTCCGTCATTGTTCAACAGAACAATCGTGAGATTAAGGTGATGGGTCTTCCCGATCAACAAACCGTTCAAATCGTGATAAAATGCCAGATCACCTGTCAGCAGGACGGTCGGATGGCCTGCCGCCGCAATCCCCAAAGCTGTAGAGATGGTGCCGTCAATCCCGTTGGCCCCCCGATTGCAGAGCAGTTTGACGTTCTGGTCCGCAGCAGCAAAGAAAAAATCCATATCCCGGATGGCCATGGAGTTGGCAATCACCCACCGGCTTTCCTCCGGCAGCAGGTCCTGGATATTTTGAATAATATTGCCCTCAAACAGGGTTGGCTCTGTCCTGGCCTGATTCAGCCTGGCACGCATCGCCTGTTGGTACTTCATCCATTGTTCCGCATATCCTGTATCCTGATTCTCCACCTGAATGGCCGCCGCAAAGGCCCGGGGATCGGCGCAAATCAAATGCTGCGTGGAAATAAGGGGATTGCGGTACTGCCCAACCTCGTCCACCTGAAAATACGGAGCCTCGCGGTACAGCGTCAGGAACTGCTGCAACCGTTTCGAGACAGGCACCTGTCCGAATTGGATAATATAATCCGGCTTTAAGTCCTCCTTAAGCTGGTCACTCTTTAAAAAAGCGTCATAGCTGTCAATCACCAGCGGATCGGAGGAATTACGCAGGTTAGACAAAGGATCGGCCAAAATCGGCACTTTCAGACGCCTGGCCAGTTCCAGTACTTCTTGACGGTAGTTTGAGCAGGCATCCCCGCCGCAGAGAATCAGGCCGTGCTTGTCCTTAAAACAGGCAGCATCAATATTCAAAGACCGGTCGGCCATTGACAGGGTGGAGAAACCACCTTCCCGTCTTCCCACCGAAAAGTCCAGCTGATTCAGATTAGGCATCAGCGGATCCCGCAGCGGAATATTGATATGGGCCACCCCATGTTCCCGGTCCATCACGCTGGCATAGGCTTTTTCCATCACCGTCCGCACATAGCGGTACATCCCTTCCCCATCCTCAGGCAGGGCCAGTTCTTCAAAATACCTGGCATAGTCTCCGTAGATTTTAATCTGGTCAATGGCCTGGGGGGCCCCAACCTGGCGAAGCTCATGGGGCCGGTCGGCTGTCAGGATAATCAGTGGAACCCTGGAGTATTTTGCTTCCACAATCGCGGGGAAGTAGTGGGCTACCGCTGAACCAGAAGTGCAAACCAAGACGGCCGGCTTCATCTTCTCCTTTGCGATACCAAGGGCAAAAAAGCCCGCTGAACGCTCATCAATATCCACATAGACATGAAAATCATGCTCACAAAACAAAATCGCCAAGGGAGTAGAACGGGAACCGGGACTGATCACTACATCTTCGATTCCTAATTGATATAACTCATCCACCAGGGCTGCAATATAATTCGTCATGACCTCACCATTCTTTAAAAATTTTCACTCATTAAAGGCTGTCCAACATGGTTCTGACTTTATTATCCGTTTCCAGATATTCGCTCTCACACTCTGAATCTTTAATGATACCGCAACCGGTATACGCAAAAACCGTATTATCCATAATCAGAGCAGAGCGAATGCCGGCAACAAAGATTCCATCACCTTGTCCATTCATCATTCCGATGGGAGCAGCATAGAGGCCGCGCTCATGCTCTTCAGACCGGTCAATAATCGCCAGAGCCTTTTCGACCGGATATCCTCCCAGCGCCGGCGTGGGATGAAGTCTGGCAACCCAGTCCTCCAGGGTGCTGCAGTCATTTTTTCCATAGATCCGGGTTTGCAGGTGATGGAGATTTCTCAGGGTAAGAATCTTGGTCGGCCCGACCTGAACACTGCCCAGATAGGTTTCCAGCTTACCGGCAATGGCATCAACGACAATTTGGTGTTCGAATCGGTTTTTGGCATCATGCAGGAGCTGCGACTGGCGCTTTTCATCCTCCTGCCTGCCCGTCAGATCACGGGAAATCGTTCCGGCCAAAGCATAACTGATGACCGTTCCTTTTTTTCTTTGCACCAGAATTTCCGGGGTAGCCCCCAGAAACGTCTTGCTGTCTTTGGAATAAGCAAAAATAAAACTGTTTTGATTTTGTTCCCATAAGTTTCGAATTACACCGGCTACGTTGACTGCCGTTTCGCATTCAATCTTCACTTCCCGGGAAATCACCACCTTGGTCACTTCTCCTGCGCTAATCTGCTGCCGCGCTTTGTTAAACAGACTCCGCCACTGTTCATAATCGTCAGGCTTATATTGATATTGCAATTTGCTGACGGCAATTTCCCGCTCCTCCACTTCCACCGGATCCTGCCAATGGTAAAGGAGCTGCTTTCCTTCTCTTACAACCAGATAATATTGAAAAGCCAGCGTCTCATTGCCAAATCCCGCCCACTTAGGATCTTTGATCGTCTTGAAGAAAGTGCGGGTAGAAAAAATAAAGTCATAATCCTGATAGCTATCCCCCGCCGCAAAGCTCTTTAAGCGTTTAGCGCCTATGATCAACTCTTCTTTGAAAGGATCAAAAAAGAAACAACGCTCCTCCCCTGCAAATTGCTGCCAAAAGGAAAGAGGGTGGGCCAGATTGATTGGTTTACATTGATATATCAAGTTATACATCTCCGCATTTAAGTTTTCCCTTTAAATTATCTTTTAGTTAAGAAGCAAATGCAAGTATTCTTCCGCTCAAAAGGACAGAACCGGCCACAAAAGCTTCTGCCTGTTTGTGTACCGGTCCCTCACATCCTATGCTGTTGATCTGACGTTTTTCCTGATTTCTTCTATTTTCCTGCCTTCGCCCATGAATCACGCAAAGACACGATTCTGTTGAACACTAAATGGTCTTTCGTGGCATCCTTGTCCAGGCAAAAATAACCATTGCGCATAAACTGAAAACGGTCTTCAGCCATCGCCTCAGTCAGACTGGGCTCTACAAGACTCTCAGTCAGCACTTCCAGAGAATCCGGGTTCAGATTTGCGATAAAATCTTCCCCTGCCTCTTCCGGATTGTCCTTAAGGCACAGGTGATCGTAGAGGCGCACTTCTGCCGGAACAGCGTGCTCGGCCGACACCCAATGCAAGGTTCCCTTTACTTTTCTGGTATTTTCAGCATTCCCGCTCTTTGTCTCCGGATCATAAGTGCAGTGGAGTTCAAGAATTTCTCCCGTCTGCTCATCTTTAATGACTTCCTCACATTTGATAAAGTAAGCACTCTTCAGCCGCACTTCCTGGCCGGGAAACAAGCGGAAAAATTTCTTCGGCGGATCTTCCATAAAATCCTCCTGCTCAATATAGAGAACCCGGGAAAAGGGCACTTTGCGTGTGCCTGCATCAGGATCTTCAGGGTTGTTCTCCACTTCCAGCTCTTCAACCTGTCCTTCCGGATAATTGGTAAGCACTACTTTCAGGGGACGAAGAACCGCCATCACCCTCCCTGCCCGGGCATTCAGATCTTCCCGGATACAATGCTCCAACAGGGCGATATCCACAAAACTGTTAGCCTTCGCCACTCCAATCCGCTCGCAAAAATCGCGAATGGACCCGGGTGTGTAACCACGGCGGCGCAGCCCGGAAATGGTAGGCATTCTCGGATCATCCCAGCCCCGCACATATCCTTCCTCCACCAGGGCACGCAGCTTGCGTTTGCTGGTGATGGTCTTGCTCAGATTAAGGCGGGCAAACTCAATTTGCTGCGGAGCCTCAGGCCAGTTCAACTCTTTCAGCACCCAATCATACAAGGGACGGTGATCTTCGAACTCCATCGTACAGATCGAATGAGTCACCCCTTCAATAGCATCGGAAATGGGATGGGCATAATCATACATAGGATAAATACACCACTGATCACCGGTGCGGTGATGGTGAGCCCTTAATATTCTGTACAGGACAGGATCACGCATATTGAGATTAGGAGAAGCCATGTCAATTTTAGCCCGCAGGACCCGTGAACCGTCAGGAAATTCTCCCTTTCTCATCCGCTCAAATAAATCCAGGTTCTCTGCTACTGTCCGGCTGCGATAGGGGCTTTCTTTTCCGGGTTCGGTCAGTGTACCTCTGTATTCACGCATCTCTTCCGGAGAAAGATCACAAACAAAGGCTTTGCCTTTGTTAATCAATTGAACGGCATAGCCGTAGAGTTTTTCAAAGTAATCGGATGCATAAAACATCCTGTTACCCCAATCAAACCCTAACCACTTGACATCTTCCTGAATGGAATCTACATATTCGGTCTCTTCCTTACTCGGATTGGTATCGTCAAAGCGCAGGTTGCACAGCCCTTGATTAGCCAAAGCCAAGCCAAAATTCAGGCAAATCGACTTAGCATGTCCGATGTGCAAATATCCGTTCGGTTCAGGCGGAAAGCGGGTATGTACCCGTTTTTGGTACCTGTCGCTTAATTTGTCTTCATTAATGATATTTTGAATAAAATTATTTGATGGAGTTGAATCTGGCGTATTAATAGTCGTTGCCCCCTCATTAAGGTGATCGATCATTGGGATACAATAAAATACCCACGTTTATTTAATAATCATACTGAATCTGCGCCCAGATGTAAAGAAAGTGTGTCGTTTTAGAGCGAAATTACTCAGTTCTTTTTTTCATATTCTTTACAAAAAGGGGAATCTTAAATCTATATACATGAAATAATTGTTAATCGAAGGAGACGTTTATGGAAAAAGAAACTTTGGTCAAAAAGTTAAACTGGTTCTATTCCCTGGAGCTGAATCAAGTCGATTTATACAAAACACAGGGAAAACATGTAGAGCCTGATATTCGCCTCATTTTCGAACGCATCGCCAAAATCGAGCAGGATCATGTCGACAATATTGCTGCCGAAATTCATAAATTAGGAGAGACTCCCACTCCGCTCGGAGACCTGATCTTTCCCATTATCGGCAGTGTTACCGGATCATTTCTTTCTCTTACTGGTGCACAAAATGTTCTGAAAGCCGACATCCGATTGGAAGAACATGCGACAAAAGAATATAAAAATCTGGTGGAGGCGCTCAGGAAGGACTATTATCCTGATGCGGAGCTGATTAAGGTATTGGAATCCAACTGTGTGGACGAGCAGCTTCATACCGCCTGGTTTTCAGAACACCTTAAAGAAATCCAGGTCCACTGATATTTCCCTGCGTCTTTCCTCTTTACTATAATCGTTCCACACTGATCGCGCTATCTTATGCCGCCCCTTTTCTCTGTGTACCACTAACGCATAGGAGGAACACGCTTATTCACTCTTCATAAGCATGTTCCTTCTATGCGTTAATTTTATGGCTTTTCATCTTGCGGATACTGATCCGGTCTTCCACTTTTATGTCTCCGCCCAATATAGGGGCATTTATTTCAGGCAAAGCTTCTGATGGAATTTGAATCTTTCTGATGGCATAACAGTAAAGGCAGCCGTGGCGGCAAGTATCATAAGCACCTATATCAATAGCAGAGGCACAGCCGCAAAGTCCACGTTGGCTTTTATCTTTTTTAACCTCCATCCGGCATCCCGACAGCCGAGAAATCCTCTCTTCATCCACACAGCTGGCCCTGCCGATCCCCCAAGAGCTCATGTCCTCTGCTTCCGCACACGCTTCAATATCCAGACGGTATTTTCTGCCCAGAGCAGCCAGCTGGACCAACAGCTGCTCCTTTGCCTGAGTATTATCCATGACAATATTGAATGCTTGAAGTCTGGAGTTTATTTTTCTGTATCCATCCAGAAAACTGATAATGCACTTCTCCGTATAAGGGCTTAAGCGCTCTGCCAAATACGCAAACTTTTCCGTATGGTAAGCCACAGAATAATCATCACTGAAAACAATCGGATCATAGCGCCAGATCATTCTTTCCCTGCCGATCCGCTCTCCCAGTCTGAGGAAGGTATCGATCCGCTCCTCTTTCTCAGGCAGAAAAGGTTCCAGATCCTGACTATATGGATTTAAAGTAAATTGAAAATAGTATTCATATCCTTCCAGACGGTCCAGACGATTGAGCATGGGCTCAGGATTTTTAGTCCAGAATACAATGCCGTCCACCACCTCAGGATGGAGGGCAACCTTGCTTACCTGATGATAATTCATCGGATTGCGCACCAAAACATAACCTTCCCTAAGCCGCCTAAAGAACCATTCAGTATAAAAGGCCGGAATATCTGTCCGCCGGCTCGCACTGATAATCATTTTTCCACTTCCTGTCCCGGATGTTCATTTTGCCATTTTCTTTACATACATTATAAATGATGATATTACCCTCTAATAAGCATTGTCCTATGAATCCAGGAAAAGGTGTGATTATTTTGTTGATACATATCGTCCAAAAGGGAGACAACCTCTATGCCCTGAGCAAGCGCTACGGTCTCGCAATGCAAAAAATCATCGATGATAACAGTATAAAAAATCCGGAACGCTTGATGATCGGTCAGGCTCTGGTCATTGACACTGACCGCCTCCGTCACACCGTAGCTGCTGGAGAATCCCTTTACAAAATTGCCCAAAGCTATGGTGTTACTGTCGACAACCTGCTTCAGAGCAACAGAGAGATCACCGACCCGGCCAGGATATATACTGGACAGATGATTACCATTCCTTTAAACTCCGAAAAATCAGGAACGATAGAAGTCAACGGCTATGCTTTTCCCAATATTGGCAGCAATACACTCTCCAAAACCCTGCCTTACCTCACCTATCTCAGTCCCTTTAGTCATCAGGTGAGAGCAGACGGTACTCTAGGGCCCTTAGCGGTCGGTTCACTGGTTCAGAAGGCCAGAGAAGGACGGGTCGCCCCTCTGCTGGTCATTACCAATATCAAAACGGGAGGGGGCTTTGACAGCAGCCTTGCCCATACCATCCTCTCCAGTACACAGCTTCAGGACACCTTACTTGATAATATTATCAAGGCCCTGAATAATGGCTATTATGGCCTGGATATTGACTTCGAATATATTTACCCCCAGGATCGGGAAGAATATAACCGTTTTCTGCGCAAAGCAGTCAATCGTCTCCACGCGCTCGGTTACATCGTAAGCACTGCCCTTGCTCCCAAAATCAGCTCCACGCAAAGAGGGATTCTCTATGAAGGGCACGATTACCCTGTCCATGGTTCTCTGGTTGACCATGTCATTCTCATGACTTATGAATGGGGATATACTTATGGTCCCCCCCAAGCCGTCGCACCGATTGATCAAGTGGAAAAGGTCATCAAATATGCGGTATCCGTCATTCCCAACCGTAAAATTCTCATGGGCATACCCAACTACGGCTATGACTGGACGCTCCCGTTTGTGCAAGGAACTGCTGCCCGCTCCCTCTCCAACACTGCCGCTATCGATCTCGCAGTCAGGGAAGGTGCTGCCATCCAGTATGACAGCCAGTCCCAGGCTCCGTTTTTTAACTACAACGATGAGGAAGGCCGCCGGCATATCGTATGGTTTGAAGATGCCCGCAGTATAAAGGCCAAGCTTACCCTCGTCAGCAAATATAATTTAGGCGGTGTAAGCTACTGGACCATCAATAGCTTTTTCCCGCAGAACTGGCTGGTATTAAGCTCCATGTTTAATATCAGAAAGGTATTGTAAGCTCCTTGTTTAACTCTGCTCCACAATCATTTTCTCATAGCCATAAAAAGGCAGGCTGCGATGGAGAAAATAGATCTCTCCCGTATAATCGTACCCTCTTCTTTTATAAAAATTTATGGCAGCAGGATTATTGCTGTAAGTATCCAGCCGGATAGCCACATATCTCTTGGTCATAGCAATTTCTTCCGCAAAATCCATCAATTTGCCGGCAATTCCCTGCCGCTGAAATTCAGGATGAACTGCCAGGCGATGGACCACTAAAATCTT
The DNA here is from genome assembly GCA_023390635.1 of Bacillota bacterium. Taxonomy (GTDB): domain Bacteria; phylum Bacillota; class Desulfitobacteriia; order Desulfitobacteriales; family Desulfitobacteriaceae; genus JAEWCM01. Next base: position 12,340 of record JAEWCM010000057.1, on the reverse strand, counting down.
TCCTTCCTTATTTGCCCAGGAAATGTTTTGGTATTCTTCATTCTGAAATTCATTGAGGACAATCATTCCTTGACAGATATCTTTTTCTTTCCATAGATATAAACTGCCTTCATGCATATCGGCTGCGACTATTTTCTTATCCGGATAGTCCTCTCCCCACTGATCATTGCCTTTAGCTGTCATATCCTTAATACAACAGGAAATTAAGTCCATTACCCCTTCCATATCTTCCTCATCTGCCCGAAATACGGTCATTGCCTTTTATCCCCTGCCTTTGCTGTAAAAACTGATAGTCAATAATTCCACACCTTGTTCTCCAATCCTCTTTAATACTTTTTTTGTGCTCCGACTTTCGCTAAATTATTTGCTCCGGGATTTCAAACTTCTCCAATATCATGTCCTTTTGCAGAGCTTCATAATGTGGTAAAATTAATACCAGGTAATAAATTAGTACCTGGTATTAATTTTACCACAAAGGAGGACTAAACTTGGAACTAAAACCACTGCACATTGGCGATCATATAGCAAATATTCCGATTATGCAGGGAGGGATGGCCGTAAGGATTTCCACCGCTCCCCTGGCAGCAGCCGTTGCCAATGAAGGGGGTATTGGCATAATCGCCGGTACAGGCATGGAAATTGAAGAACTGAAAGCAGAAATACGTCAGGCCAGAACGCTCAGTCCCAAGGGAGTCATCGGGGTCAATATACTTTTTGCTGTCCGTAATTTTGCTCAACTGGCCAAGGCTGCCATGGAAGAAGGAATTGACCTATTTGTTTCCGGGGCAGGTTTTTCCCGTGATATGTTCAGTTGGGGAAAAGAATACAATACACCGGTTGTTCCGATTGTCTCCTCGGCCAAATTGGCTGTAATGGCTGAAAAATTAGGGGCTGCAGCCGTTGTCGTCGAAGGAAAAGAAGCGGGGGGACATTTAGGCACCGAGCGTTCCATGCGGGAAATTCTTCCTGAAGTCTGCAGTGCCGTCAGCCTTCCTGTCATTGGAGCCGGCGGAGTGATTGACGGGAAAGATATTGCTGAGGTCATCGGTCTTGGTGCCAGCGGAGTGCAAATGGGGACCAGGTTTGTGGCCAGCCGGGAATCCAACGCTTCTGATGAAATGAAGGCTCTTTACCTTCAATCAACCCATCAGGATGTGGTGCGCGTTAAAAGTCCGGTCGGTCTTCCCGGACAAGGATTGCGCAATACTTTTTATGAACAATTGGAATCAGGCAATTATTCTGAAAAAGCTGACTGCATAGCCTGTCTGAAACAGTGCTCGCACAGCTTTTGCATCATGACCGCTCTGGAAAATGCCTGCCGTTCGGGAGATATGAATAAGGCATTAATTTTTTCCGGAGAAAAAATTGATAAAATAAAAGAGATTCTTCCGGTTAAAGAGATTTTCCGCCAGCTGCTTGAAGAAACAGCCCGCTAAAATGATCAAGTAAAAACTCAAAAATAGAAAAAACGCTTCATCAAAATAAAAAGATGGGCGTTTTTTTGTTGCTAAAATTAAATACAAATATTTACCTTAAATAAAGGCGGATACACTGCTAATACTATTGCTACTAATAGTATTCGGAGGAATTGAGATGATGAAACATATTTTTAAAAGTTCTAAAGGCCAAGTGAAAGACTCCTTGCTGCTCGGTGTAGTCGGTGGACTCACCGGCACCATAGCAATGGATATTATCAACATATTTTTCTGGCAAAAAGGAACTACCAAGACTCTTTTCGGGCATATCGCCGGTTCGATTATTTTTAACCCAAAGGATCTAAAGAAAAAAAGATATTTTTTAATCGGACATCTTTTTCATATGACGACAGGTTCTCTCTTAGGCCTATGCATGGTCGAGATCTTCAAAAAATATGGTAGAGACCATTCTCTGATTAAAGGGTCTGTTTTTGGCACCTTTGTTTGGAGTATTTTATATAATCTGGGCCATAGAATAAATCTATTTACTGTGAAATCCTGTAAAGCCGAATCAAGTTATCTTTCTGTTTTGTATCACTTCATTTACGGTACTGTTACTTCAGCAGCAGTTCTATTTTTTGCCGATCCTAACTTATTCCCCACTTCAACTGTTAAGTCTCCCTTATCCCAACCATCTGATCTCAGACAACCGGCTGGCAGTTGATAATCTTTTCAGTGCCCGGCCTTACCGGATATATGTTCAAGGGTTAATTTGAGTACAGCCGTTCTCTGCCCGCTTTTCTCCACATAGTTCCGGCCTTTTTCCAGATAGTCAGAGGAATACTTTTCGATCAGATGGAATAAAGCCGCTTCCTTTTCCTCTCCCTCTACTGTATCAATGGTGCCAAAGCCAATAGCACTTTCATAACTCATGCTAAATTGTTCCGGCAGGTTTTGGGCCTTGCTTACAACACAAAAAGAGACTTGGGGATTTTCAGCGATGCTATCCAACTTGTATCCCTCTTTAGCACAATGAAAATAGAGTACATCGCCGACTAAAGCATAATTTAGAGGTACTCCATAAGCATAGCCTTCCGCCCCTGTCACAGAAAGAACCCCGTAATCCCCCTGCTCCAAAATCTTCCTGGCCCGCTCTTCACTGATTTCCCTTTCTTTTTTGCGCATTTCTCTAAACATCTTCATCCTCCTTTTCCTTCCCTGCTTTCCTTCTATGCCATCCATTTTTTCTTTAAAACTGCCCATTCATCCTAAACTTATGTTAAACTAATAAATTAATACTTTATTATACAGAGAGATGATCACTTGTCAAACCCCGCCTGCTTAACTCCAGAGTTGATCAGTTATTTTCCGATTTGGAACTTTGCGATGTATGCGGAATGCGCTTTAGGCCCACGTGCTCTCCGGGCTTGCTAGGCGCGGTTAGTCCATATTTTCTCCATCTCTTTTTTTAAGATAAAGCAAATGAGAACTGAGACGGTGCCCCGACTCCAGATTGGGATGTTCAAATCGTTTGACAAACTCCATGCCAACTTTCTTCATCACATTTTCTGAACGAAGATTGAGCGCTGAAGTAAAAGATATGATTTCTCCTAGTTCAAACTGTTTGAAACCATATTCCAGACAGGCCCTCGCTCCTTCCTGAGCAAAGCCCCTGCCCCAATACTCGGAAGCTAAACGCCACCCCACCTCTACATGAGGACGAAAAGCCGTCTCATATTGAGGAACGGCAAAAGGCGGAACCGATAAGCCAATAAAGCCGATAAAGGTTTGATCAGCTTTAGCCTCAACAGCCCAGAGCCCAAAGCCATGTTCAGTAAAATGCCTTTTGATCCTCTCTACCATTCCCATGCTTTCCTCTGGAGATAACATCTTAGGGAAAAACTCCATCACTTTAGGATCTTGATTCATCTTGATAAAAAGAGGAATATCTTTATCCTGCCAAAGCCGGAGGCCCAGCCTTGCTGTTTCAATAATATACATAGGGCGATTCTTCCTGCCTTTCTTCCCGTTTCTATCTCTATGGTTTCGGTGCCTTGCTATAAAATCCTCTTCCCAATCCACTGTTTGTACGACGAAAGCGTCCTCCTTTCATACCGAGAATTTACGGTGAAAGGAGGACGTAATTTGTTTTTACTATATCATTCGTTTAAATGCTTAAGCTATATACCGTTACTCAGTGGATTAAAGACTGAACAGCATTTCTGCATAAGTGGGGAGCGGCCAAATTGAGGCATCCACCAAGGTTTCCAACTTATCGCTTTCGGCTCTCAGTTCATTCATTGCCGTAAATACCACATCACGGTAATACGCTCCCAGTTCATAGGCATCATCGCTCTTAGCTCCGCTTACCGCTTCTTCCAAAGCATTAAGCTTCTTCTTAAAGCCAGCCAGCGCTGCGGTGGTTTCCTTCAGAGTCTCCTCCTGAGCAGATACATCACCATCAGGGAGGACGGCCTTTATTTCTGCCATAGAGGAAGCCAGCTTGGAGGCATATTTAATTCCGGCAGGCAGGATCTGACGTTTAGCCATATCAATGGTAGTGAGGGCTTCGATGTTGATCACCTTGCTGTACTGTTCCAGCAAAATTTCATATCTGGAATGAAGCTCTGTTTTTGTATAGACTCCATGCTTTTCGCACATTTTAATGTTCTTCTCAGCCAAAAGCACCTTGATAGCATCTACAGTAGAAGTAATATTGGGCAAGCCACGTTTTGCTGCTTCTTCAACCCACTCATCTGAATAGCCGTTGCCGTCAAAGAGCACTCTGGAGTGTTTGCTTGCAATCTCTTTCAACAGTTTCTGCAGCTCCCCATGGAAATCAGCAGCCCCTTCAAGACGATCTGCCATTTCTGATAAAGCTTCAGCCACAATGGTATTGAGAACGGTATTAGGTCCGGCAATGGAGAGCGAAGAAGGCACCATGCGGAACTCGAATTTGTTACCGGTGAAAGCAAACGGAGAAGTCCTGTTTCGGTCAGTCGAATCCTTCGGAAGATCAGGTAAGGTGTTTACCCCGATTACCAATTGACCACCTTGCTTAGATTCTTTGGGTCCGCCATTTTGTAATTGTTTGATAATATCGGATAATTGATCACCCAAGAAAATGGAGATAATGGCCGGAGGAGCTTCATTCGCACCCAGACGATGGTCATTTCCTGCATTAGCTGCAGACAATCTGAGGAAATCGGCATGTTCATCCACTGCCTTGATCACGGCACAGAGGAAAGTCAGGAATTGAGCATTTTCATGCGGTGTGTTTCCCGGATCTAAGAGATTAGCTCCATCATTGGTGCTCATGGACCAGTTGTTATGTTTACCGGAACCGTTCACACCGGCAAAAGGCTTTTCATGGAGGAGGCAAACCAGGCCGTGACGGGTGGCTACCTTTTTCAGGGTATCCATTACTAACTGGTTATGATCGGTAGAAATATTGGTAGTGGTGAAAATAGGGGCGATTTCATACTGAGCCGGTGCCACTTCTTTGTGCTCAGTTTTAGATAATACACCCAATTTCCACAGCTCGTTATTCAATTCTTTCATGAAAAGAGAGATTCTTTCATTAATAGAACCGAAATAATGATCTTCCAACTCTTGTCCCTTCGGTGACGGTGCACCAAACAGGGTCCGGCCGGTCAGAATCAGATCCATTCTTTGTTCATAATATTTTTTATCAATCAGAAAATACTCCTGTTCCGGTCCTACAGTGCTGATCACTTTAGTACTGGCAGTATTGCCGAAAAGCTTAAGGACACGCAAAGCCTGCTTGGAAAGAGCTTCCATGGACTTCAGCAAAGGGGTCTTCTTGTCCAAAGCTTCACCAGTATAAGAACAAAATGCGGTAGGAATGCACAACGTAACATTTCCCTCTTCATGGATAAATGCAGGAGAGGTGCAATCCCATGCGGTATAGCCTCTGGCTTCAAAGGTAGCACGCAAACCGCCGCTTGGGAAGGAAGATGCATCCGGTTCACCCTTGATCAATTCCTTACCGGAAAACTCCATCATCACTTTGCCGTCAGAAGTTGGCGAGATAAAAGAATCATGCTTTTCTGCCGTAACACCTGTCATGGGCTGGAACCAATGAGTGAAATGAGTAGCTCCTTTTTCAATCGCCCAATCCTTCATGGCATTGGCCACTACATCAGCAACCTCTGCATCAAGCGGCTTACCCTCATTGATCGTTTTTTTCAATGCCTTATAAATATTTTTGGGCAATCTTTCTTTCATCACTGAATCACTAAATACATTAGATCCGAAATTTTCCATTATTAAATCCCCTTTCATTTATCCTCTGATGATTTATTTGAGTTAATAAAAAGAAAACGTTAGAACACCGAAACATAAAAGAAAACGCTCAGAAAACAGAGAAATGATAACTTCACTGTTTCTGAGCGCCATTGCTCCGGATATTTGATTTTCTTAAAGTATACTAAAGTATTTTCAAGCAATCAAGAGGAACAATCATTTTTAGTAAAGTTAAATTTTGCTTATACATTATACAATTTACAGTAAAGCCTTGATGGCCTTGGCCAGTCGTTCAATCCCTTCTCTAATCTTCTCTTCATCGGAATTTGAGAAGTTCATGCGTAGCGTGGAACAGCCCCCGCCGTCCGTGTAAAAAGGAAGTCCGGGCACGAAGGCTACGTTTTCCCGTCTGGCCGCTTCAAAAAGTTCTAAACAGGAAATTCCTTCCGGCAAAGTAATCCAAAGGAACATTCCCCCTTCAGGCTGGGTGTATTTTACTTCAGGAGGAAAATGCTCTTCAATCGCCTTGATCATAATGTCCCTTTGCTCCTTATAGACCTTGGTGATCGCCTTAATATGTTCGTCAATATCATTATCCATCAAATACTGATGAATCACCCGCTGGGAGAGATAGTTGGAATGAAGGTCGGCGGCCTGTTTGGCACTGGCCAACTTCTCCATTACTGCCTTATTCGTGGTACAGATCCAGCCCATTCTCAGCCCTGGTGCCACAATTTTGGAAAAAGAGCCAAGCAGGATCGCCTGCTCTCCCAAGTGACTGCTGATATAGGGATGGTGTTCTCCGATAAAGCGAAGCTCACCATATGGATCATCCTCAATCAATATCGTATCCGATTGTTTCAGGATATCCGCTACCACTGCCCTATTCTCTTCTGAATAACTGACCCCGGAGGGGTTTTGAAAATTAGGCACGGTATAGAACAGTTTAATATCATGTGCCTTAATAATATTTTCCAAGGCGCCTGTATCCACCCCGTCATCCAACAGTGGAACTGACAAAAAGGTCGGTTCGAAAATTGAAATAGCATCGATTGCCCCCAGATAACCTGGCCGTTCTGTCAGTACATAGTCACCCTTGTTCAAAAACACCTTGCTGATCAGGTCCAATCCCTGCTGTGAGCCATTGGTAATCAGGATATCATCTGCCTCAACCTGAAGTCCTTTTTTCTTATACCGGTCCGCTATGTATTGCCTTAAGGGACCGTAGCCCTCTGCCGTACTATACTGGAGCACATTCCTGCCGTCTTGTTCCAGAACTTTAACACAGGCAGCCTGAATCTCCTTTTCCGGAAAAAACTCAGGATTAGGCAAACCTCCGGCAAAAGAAATAATTTTCGGATTGGCTGTCACTTTTAAAATATCGGTGATAAACGTTTCCTGGATGTTGTTCATTCTGTCTGCAAACCGGTTTTTCATAAACTCACCTTTCTAAATTGTTCTAGTGAATAATTATACACTATACAACATTCTTCCTTGTTTTCATACTATTCTAGGACAGTTTAATTGTTATATTGACAAAGATGGGGCCTATTCTGGCGGCCCCATCTTTGATTTTCTTAATTATTCCGCTTTTCCAGCCGCATACCTGTCTCATGCCCATTCAGATTCTGCTTTTCCATGCTGTCATCGGTTACTTTTTCCACTACATCGGCTAACGTTTCTTGTTGGATATACTCTTTGAATTTCTCAACGGCTTCGCTGATCTCCTGATCCCCGTCAAAATAAATGGCGATCCTGTCCATCATCTCATAACCGTTATTTTTCCGCATCTGCTGAACTTTAGAGACAAATTCCCGGGCAAAACCTTCTGCCAGGAGTTCAGGCGTGAGGGTGGTATCCAGAATGACAAATACGTCATCTTCCATGGCCACAGTAAACCCTTCTTTGGCATTGATACCGGTGAGTATATAATCTTTTGTCAGTTCCACCGTCTCTCCCTCAACCTCTACAGGAATTCTTTCCCCGGCTTCCAGACGGGGAACAATCTCAGCGGCATTCAATTCAGTCAGTATCTTGCTCACTGATTTTATTTTATTACCCAATACCGGCCCTGCCACTTTAAAGTTAAGTTTCAAAGTATAATCCATAAATTGACTGAGGTCAGGAGCAGGTAAAACTTCTTTAACATTGAGTTCTTCCTGGATTAACGGAATCATATAACCGATACTTTTTTCATATTTGCCATCAATGATAATTTCCCGTACCGGTTGTCTTACTTTAATCTTGACTTGTTCTCTGGCCGCACGGCCTAAGGTAACCAAAGTGCGCACCAAATCCATCCGCTCTTCCAAACCGTTATCAATCTGTTTTTCATCGGCTTCCGGGTAGTACGCCAGATGAACGGACAGCTTACCGGTAAGATTTTTAAAGATTTCCTCAGAAAGATAAGGAGCAAACGGTGCCATCAACTGGGATACCCCTAACAGTACCTCGTACGTCGTATTATAGACAGCCTTTTTATCATCGGTGAGTTCAGAGCCCCAGAAACGACGGCGGGAACGCCTGATATACCAGTTGGACAGATCCTCATTGACAAACTCCTGGATCTTACGCACTGCCTTTGTCAGGTCATAGCCGCTTAAATCCTCTTTGACCTCCCGGCACAAATTATGATATTTGGAAAGAATCCACCGATCTAATTCAGGCCGCTCCTTGTACTCAATGAAAAACTCACGGGGATCAACCTCATCCGTATTAGCGTACAAAGTAAAGAAAGTATAAACATTTTTCAGCGTACCGAAAAACTTGCTTTGCACCTCTTTTAAGCCTTCAATATCAAAACGGGTAGGGGTCCAGGCAGGGGAGACATAGAGCAAATACCAGCGCAAAGCGTCTGCTCCGTATTGGTCAAACAGCTCAAATGGATCCACTGTATTTCCCTTTGATTTGGACATCTTCCGTCCGTCTTTATCCAGAATCAGATCATTGACCAATACCCGTTTATAAGGAGAAATTCCTTTAATGAAGGTAGAAATAACCATTAAAGAGTAAAACCAGCCTCGGGTTTGATCAATTCCTTCACAGATATAATCTGCGGGGAAGAGTTCATTGAAATTATCCTTATTTTCAAACGGATAGTGATGCTGGGCGAAGGGCATCGAACCACTGTCAAACCAGCAATCGATCACATCAGTGACTCTTGTCATGGGAGCACCGCACTTCTCACAGTGCAGATGCACATCATCCACATACGGACGATGCAGTTCAATGTTTTCATCAATCGTTTCTATCGCTTTTTCCACCAGCTCTTTGCGGGAACCGACCGATGTAATATGACCGCATTCGCAGCGCCAGATATTGAGGGGCGTTCCCCAATAGCGGCTCCTGGACAGAGCCCAGTCATTGACATTTTCCAGCCAATTGCCAAAGCGTTTTTCCCCCACGAAGTCAGGATACCATTCCACCTGCCGGTTGTTTTCCACCAGCTTATCCTTCATCCGACTCACTTCAATATACCAGCTGGGCTTGGCATAATATAGCAGAGGGGTCTGGCATCTCCAGCAATGGGGATAATTGTGTTCAACTTTTATTTTCTTATACAGCTTCCCTTCGCTGTGCAGCCACTTGATAATATCCAGATCCGCATCCATAACGAACTGGCCCTGCCATGGCGTGGTGAAAAATTTCCCGGTCTCATCCACCGGCTGAAGCACCGGCAGATTATAACGGCGCCCCGTATTGTAGTCGTCTTCGCCAAAGGCCGGAGCAGTATGGACGATGCCTGTACCATCTTCCGTCGTCACATAATCGGCAACAGTTACAAAGAAAGCTTTTTTATCGGTCTGCACAAAAGGCATCAACTGTTCGTATTCCATATATTCCAGGTCTTTACCCACCACTTCGGAGATGACCTCGAAATCATCACCCAACACCTTATGAGCCAAGGTTTTGGACACATAATAGATTTCATCATTTTGCCGTACCTTCAAATAAACTTCCTGAGGATTGACCGTTAACGCAACATTCGAAGGCAAGGTCCAGGGTGTTGTGGTCCAAACCAGGAAATACTCGTCTGCATCTTTGCGTTTAAACTTAACGTACACTGTATTGGTTTTGATTTCCTTATAACCTTGGGCTACCTCGTGGGAAGCCAGTCCTGTCCCGCAGCGGGGACAATAAGGCAGGATTTTATGGCCTTCATAGATGTAGCCTGCTTTAAAGAACTGGTCGAGAATCCACCATACGCTCTCAATGTAATTGTTGTCCAGAGTAATATAGGGATGATCCAGATCAATGGCATAACCCATCCGCTTGGTCATTTCCCGCCACTGAGCTTCATAGGTAAATACAGACTCCCGGCACTTTTGATTGAATTTGGCAATCCCGTACTCTTCAATTTCCTGCTTGCTGGAGAGCTTAAGCTGCTTTTCCACTTCAATTTCCACAGGCAAGCCATGGGTATCCCATCCGGCCTTGCGTTTAACCTGGAATCCCTGCATGGTCTTATAACGGCAAACCGCATCCTTTAATGTCCGGGCAATTACATGGTGAATCCCCGGTTTGCCATTGGCGGTCGGAGGTCCTTCATAGAAAATGAAAGAAGGTTTTCCTTCTCTGCTCTCCACGCTTTTATTGAGAATTCCCCTATCTTCCCAAAAATTAGCCATTTCGATATCTCTTTGTGCTACCGGCTGTTCCGATAGGGATTTAAATTTAGTCATATAATGCTCTTCCTTTCCTTCCAGGCTGCCGCACACCTACAATTTTTCCGGTGGTAGCAAAATAAAAATCCCTAAGTCAATGACTTAGGGACGAATAACCGCGGTACCACCCTGCTTATTGATGAATAGAACCTATTCATCAATCACTCTAAGGCATGTAACGTATACCGACGGGATAACTTACTTTTTTCAGTCATCCGGCTCCCAGGTGATTTTCACAAATGCCTCTGTCATAATCTTTCACCAGCGATTATGTCTCTGTAACTCGGCCCTTTTGCTACTGTCCTGCTCACAGCCATTCACTTATTGATTATAGTATATCATATTTTAATAGCTTAACCACTGTCAAGCAAAGTAATCTTTTAAAGCAATAATTTTTTATTCATTTCATTGCGCCGGTATTTCCTTTTCCGGGGCTTTCAGTCTTAAAGAAGATACGAAAAGAGCTAAGAGGCAAACCCCCATGGCTACCCAGAATACTACATGCAAAGCATTCAGCATAGCTTCCGGCGTTCCCTCGCCGCCTGACCGCTTTAAGACGATAGAGTAGAGAGTTACGGACAATGATGTACCGATCACCATGCCCAAGTTGCGCACCAAGGCGTTCAGACTTCCTGCCGATCCTAATTTGGGCTGAGGCACCGAACCCATGACACTTGAATTGTTGGGAGACTGGAACAGCCCTCCCCCCACTCCAAAGAGGAAAAGATGGGCGGCAACCACAGCAAAGCTGGCATCCGTTGTCAAAGTGTTAAGGAGTCCAAAGGCCAGGGCATTGATAGCCAACCCTCCTGTCGTCAAAATCCGGTAACCGATTTTATCCGACAGCCAACCGGACAAAGGAGCCGTGATGGCCATGCTGAGAGGAAGCACCATGATAGCATAACCGGTCACCTGGGGAGAAAAATGAAGCACATCCTGTAAATAAAAAGGCATCATAATGCTCATAACAAACTGGGCTACAAAGGACAGAAAGGATGCGATATTGCCCAGCCTGAAGCTTCTGATCTGATAAAGCCGGAAATCCAGCATCGGATGCCCGACCCGATGCTCCCATACATAAAAGAAAATTAAAACCACAAGGGAAAATGTCAGACCGCCTAAGATAAATGGTGATGTCCATCCCATCTCTTCCCCATTTGAAATGGAATAGAGCAATAGAACAATGCCGATCATAAAAGATAAGGAACCGAAGTAGTCAAACGGAGTTTTTTTATTTTCAACCTTATCTTTAGGTAGAAAGAAAAGCCCTGCGATAAAGCCTGCAATCCCAATCGGCACATTGATCCAGAAAATAGCGCTCCAATCCATGTGACCCAGCAGCAGACCGCCAATCCCCGGTCCAGTCAGCGAACCTAAAGAAACCGCCATCCCGATCATTCCCAATGCTCTTCCCCGACCGCTTGCGGCAAAGGTTTCAGCGACAATTCCCTGGCTGCAGGCCATCAGACAAGAGGCTCCCAGGGCTTGAACAACACGGGACAGAATAAGACCAGACAAGGAAGACGAAAGTGCGCACAGCATTGAGCCGATCGTAAACAGTAAAAAACCGAAATTGTAGATCCTGCCCTTTCCTAATTTGTCCGATAATTTGCCCATAATGGGCAGCATGGCGCAGATCGTGAGCAGATATGAAGTCACCACCCACTGAACATTGTGAATGGAAATAGTCAATTGTTCCGATATGGTAGGCAAAGCCACATTGGCAATGCTGCTATCCAATGTGGACATGAAGGTACCGGTAAATACGGTAGCCAATATCAACCGGGTATTTCCTGCAGTAATATGTGTCGATGCGTTCTTGTCGGTGAAACCCAAAATCAGTGACCCCTTTCCAAACCTAAACAAACTCCAAAGATATTTTTACTCAAGCAAAGTTCTCCGGGAAACTAAACCCGGGGAAATCATGTAATACTCTGGGCATAACCTTAATTATAACATTCCCCCAGACGCTGACAAGATACATTCTCATAACTC
>JAEWCM010000046.1 GCA_023390635.1 Bacillota bacterium | reverse complement strand
AGGCAGCGCTCATTAAGTCCGGCAAACCCTCATTTCAGAAGAAAGCTGTAAATATCCTCAACTCGGCGGCAGAAAGCGTAATGTTTCTGCTCTTTTTGCGACATCTATTTCGAACAAAATAAATCTTTATTTGTATATTTATAGACTTTTATAAAATTCGTTTGCATATTCTCCATCCACCCTTTATGATAAAAGCATCTTGAATACTAAAATATAACTATCAGGGGTGGAAAAATTATGGATATCTCAGAGGTTTTTTGGAGTGCTTCGATTGATGATCTGAAAAAGGGTTACCGCTATCACAATGGCTTTTATGAATGCCTCATTTGCGGTACTGTTATTGAAAAGGGGATCATCTATCAGGATGCAGATACTTTTTACGATGCGGAAAAATTCATGGAAAGACATATCGCCGCCCGCCATGGCTCACCCTTCGATTACCTGATCGGCCTCAATAAGAAATATACCGGTCTGAGCGATATTCAAAAGAAATATATGACTCACTCCTTTCAGCACTGTCCGGACCGGGAAATCGCCCGCATCATGGGCACCAGTGAATCCACCGTTCGCAACCACCGTTTTAAGCTACGGGAAAAAGCTCACCAGGCCAAAGTGTACCTGGCTCTGGCGGAGCTGATGGAGCAAAATTCGAAAGTCCCTGTTTCTCCTGCGGAGGGAGACAGACTGGTGGCTGTCCACAAAAGTGCGGCCATGATCGACTTAAGATATGCGGTCACGGAAGAGGAAAGCTCTAAAATTATCCGCAGCTATTTCGACGAAACAGGCCACCTCAAAGAGTTCCCCGCCAAGGAAAAGAAAAAGATCGTGGTACTGAGGCAAATCATGAAAAACTTTACCCCGGATAAAAAATATTCAGAACCTGAAGTGAATCGGATTCTGAAAAGAATTTATGATGATTTTGCCACCATCCGCCGCGAACTGATCGAATACGGTTATCTGGACAGAACCGGAGACTGCTCCAGCTATTGGGTAAAAGAATAGCCGGTGCGTTTGAACTAGCGGAACCTGATAGTCAACTTCCAAAACAACTTGTCCAAGAATCTGCAACGTTGCAGATTCTTGGACAAGCTAACTTCAAGAGAAAGGAGCCCCTAAAATGGAATTCAAGCTGGCCCTCTTGTCCGTCAGGGATGTAGAAGCCTCCAAACGCTTTTACTGTGAATTGTTTGACCAAAAGGTAACCCTGGATCTGGGCTGGAATGTCACCCTGAGCGGCGGCTTTGCCCTTCTTGCCTGGCTGACCGGCCTTCCTCCCGGGTCGGTGGTGGAAAAATCCCACAACATGGAGCTCTACTTTGAGAAAGTATGACTGGCAGCTCATCAGTGAGCCAGCACCGATAGCTTCACATCACTCACCTGGATGCCGTCGACCAACTCCTCCTGGCTGAATTTAAGCACATCCTGGGCACTGCCCTGAACCAGCACCCCGTAGATATTCACCCCGTTCTTTTTCACATAGGCAAGAATGTTCTGATAGTATGCGGCATCAATACCGTTCACATCGGCCATCACCTGGAGAAATTGGGGACGGTCCGCCAGATAACGGAGCAGGGTTTCAAAATGGCCCTGCCAGACTTTAGCCGGGTCTTTTTCCAACTCCGCATGATAATTGGCCAGGTCAAAATAAGGATACTTTTCCTGATCCGGCTTCCCTTCGATCACTACGCCTGTTCCGCTCGGTTCAAAGCCAACCACATCCATTCCTCTTTCTGTGGAGCGAACCGCCGCATAGGCAAAATCGAGTGAGCCGTTATTCTTATACTTCCCCGTCAGTTCCGCCAACTGCTCCAGCGTCAGATCCTTGCGGAAGGTGAAATAAGCGGAAACCCAGGAAGACTGGGGCAGCTCTTTAATAGCATTAACCTGGTAATCTATCTGGTCCTGCGACTGGGACCACTGCAAATTCCCTTTTTCATCGGTCCACGCAATCAGGCCTGTTTTATAGCCAAAATAATTCGTAGCAGGAAAATGCCAATATCCCTCCAGCGCATTGGGAGCACCGACTGCCTTGCCCCGGACGATCCGCCCGGTGAAATTCTCATCCTTATTGAGGAACGAATTGTATTGGCGGATACGGATTTCATAGCTTCCCACACCCACCTGCTCCGCATCAGCCCAGTTCGTTACATAGCCGGGGAAATGCAGCTCCGTAAAAGCCGCAGTATCCACCAGAAACTGTCCGTCTCCTCCATAGGTCTCTCCATAGCCCAGGTTGGGATCATAATAGTGCTTATCGGCAAAGGTCACCACCCCAGCCCCTGCGAGAGCCACCAACAGAAAAACAATCCCGATACAGAGATAAATTTTGCGACTGACATGCCTTTTCACTGCTTTCAGCTCTGCCCGGCCCGGAGGATTAAAGAGGGTTCCTGGCTTTTCTTCCTCCATTTGCTCCATGACATAATCACTGAGCAGCTCATATTTTTCAATTTCCCGCTTCACCAGCTCCATTTCTTCCGGCGTGGCCTCCCCCGCTTTATACCGCTTTATCAGTTCCCTGAATTCCATATCATCCATCCTCCCCCAAACAATGTCTCAGCTTTGTCCTGGCCCGGCATAGTGCCGTCTTCACCGCCCCCGGCGACAGACCGCTGAGTCCGGCGATTTCCTTTCCACTGTACCCGAGAAAATAATACATATAAATAATCTCCCGATATTGGACGGGCAGGCTCAGGATTGCCAGATAAAGTCTTTTCGTTTCCTCATCCTTGATGATGCGGTCCAGCACATGATCATAAGCCGTGATTCCGCTCAAATCCCGGAGATGGGAAAGAGCCTTTTTCTTTTTACGCATCCGGTCCAGGAAGGAATTTTTGCACACCCGCAAAAGCCAATACTGAATCTGCTCATTGCCATATTCGAGAGAGAGGAGGGCTTTGTAGAACGTATCGCTCGTTAACTCTTCCGCTTCCTGTATATTTTGACATAATGAGAGGGCATATAGATAAACAGGATAGTAATAAGTCTTATAGATTTCCTCTAACTCATCTCTTTCCACAGCTACCCTCCTTCCCTTTCACTTTATAAACGCAGTAATTCCAAAAAGGTTACAGAAAACTTTGTATTTACATTTATAGTCCTTCAAGCATTGTTTCCTCAAAGTTGATTTTATCAACCAAAATCAACTTAAAATCCATTGTGCTGAAATCGTCAATCCACTAGACTATAATTGAGGTGATTGATATGAAAGAAATCAATATTGCCCAAGTGTTGGTTAATAAGCGCAAGGAAAAGGAGATCACACAGGATGCGCTGGCAGCCTATATCGGAGTCTCTAAAGCCTCCGTATCTAAATGGGAGACAGGGCAGAGCTATCCTGATGTTACCTTCCTGCCCCAATTAGCAGCCTATTTCAATATCACCATTGATGAGTTAATGGATTACAGGCCTCAGATGTACAAAGAGGATATTCGCAAGCTTTATCTGCGCTTATCCTCCGACTTTGCCTCCCGGCCCTTTGATTCAGTAATAGATGAGTGCCGGCAAATCATCAAAAAATACTTCTCCTGCTTTCCTCTTCTCCTGCAAATGGGGATTCTGATCGTCAATCATAGCATGCTGGCTTCGAACAAGGATCAGGCCTTATTGCTCCTTCGGGAAGTCAATGAACTTTTTCAGCGCATCAAACAGGAAAGTGACGAAGTAGAGACCGTCAAAGTGGCCCTCTATATGGAAGCTCTTTGCCATATCAGCCTCGGTGAACCTCAGAAAGCGCTGGAACTGCTTCAGGGAAGTGACTCTCCCAAATATCCCCCGGAAGTTCTCCTTGCTTCTGCATATCAGATGACCGGCCAGGTTGAGGAGGCAAAAAGAACGCTTCAGGTCGGGATTTACCAAAATATTGTCGTCCTGTTTAACTTCTTTCCCTCTTACCTGAACCTATGTCTTGATAATCCACAGCGATATGAACAAATCCTGCAACGGGCTTTCGCCGTAGCGGAAGCCTTTGACTTAAGGCATCTTCATCCCGTTTTGCTCGTTGGCCTTCAACTGACCGGCGCTCAAGGGTACATGGCTCAGGAAAAACCGGATAAAGCGCTGGATTTGCTGCAGGATTATACGGATACGGTAACGTCTCACATCTATCCGCTGCATCTCCACGGTGATGATTTTTTTGACCTTCTCGGTCCATGGCTGTCTGAATTGGATTTAGGTTCAGAAATGCCCCGGAACGAGAAAACCGTCCGGCAAAGCATAACCGATATGGTCATCAAGAACCCTGCCTTTTCCCCGCTCACCAATGAACGTTCTTTCCAAAGATTGACTCAGAAACTCCTCGATTACTGCGAAAAAAATAACGTTTAGGAGGCGCTCTCTATGGACACACTCAGAGAATATTGGCCCTTTCTCCTTCCCATTATCATTGCCGAATTAGCCTTGGCACTCACCGCTCTGGTTCATGTCTTAAAGCATCCTCATTACCGTTTCGGAAATAAGCCGATGTGGATCTTCATCGTTCTGTTTATCCAGATCATTGGACCGCTCTTCTATTTTGTGGCAGGCAGGAGTGATGAAGGGTGAACATTTTGGAGATCAAGCACTTACAGAAAAGCTTTGGTTCCCATGCCGTGATCCGGGACTTGAATCTGTCCGTTCCCGAACATTCTGTCTTTGGCTTTGTCGGACAAAACGGCTCGGGAAAAACCACCACGATGAAAATGGTACTGGGACTTATAAAGCCTAACGGCGGTGTCATTTCCGTATGCGGGGAAAAGGTAGCCTACGGAGAAACAAAAACTAACCGTTCTATCGGCTATTTGCCTGATGTCCCTGAATTCTACGCCTATATGACACCATCCGAATATCTCAGATTATGCGGCAGAATCACCGGAATGAGTAAACAGGCTATTAAAACCAAAAGCGACGAGCTTCTTACCCTGGTGGGCTTGGGAAAGGTCAACCGCAGAATCGGAGGTTTTTCCCGGGGCATGAAGCAGCGGCTGGGAATCGCCCATGCCTTGCTCAATGAACCTAAACTGTTGATTTGTGACGAGCCCACTTCTGCTCTTGATCCGGTCGGCAGGAAAGAAATCCTGGATATTTTGTTCTCTGTCCGGGGCAAAACCACCGTTATTTTTTCCACCCACATTCTTTCCGATGTGGAACGAATCTGCGATCAGGTGGCTGTTCTGCATCAAGGCTCTATTGCTCTTTCCGGTACCCTCAGTCAGATCAAGGCCCAGCATCGTCATAACTGCTACACCATAGATTTTGCCGATCCAGCCGATGCCTCCCTGTTTAAAGAAAGTGCTGAGGGGACATCCCAACAAATGCAAATCGAAGAAACCCATAAAGGAAGCTTAACGGTAAAAGTAGCGGATACTCAACAAGGCGGTCAGTTTTTAGTCGATCTGCTATCTCAAAAAAGACTTACTCCAGCCAGGTTTGAGCTCATGGAACCTACTCTGGAAAGCCTGTTTATGGAGGTGGTGCAATGAAGAACTATTTTGCTTTTATCCATAAAGAGCTTTTGGAAAGCCTGCGCACTTACAAACTCCTGATCATGCTCATTGTTTTCTTTGTTTTCGGCCTGATCAGTCCTTTAACCGCCAAATTAATGCCTGACCTGCTTTCCTCCTTTATGCCTGCCGGTATGACCCTCACCCTTAATCCTCCTACTGCTATTGATGCCTGGAGTCAGTTTTTCAAGAATACTTCCCAAATGGGACTAATCCTAACCCTGATTTTATTCAGCGGAATCATCAGTACAGAAAGAAGCAAAGGCACTTTGATCAACATGCTGACCAAAGGTTTATCCCGCAATACCGTCATTTTTTCTAAATTCACCGCTGCCGCTATCATTTGGACCCTGAGCTACGGCTTGTCGTTTCTGGTATCCTTGGGCTATACGGTCTACCTCTTTCCTCAGGACAAACCGGAAAACCTGCTGTTCTCTGTATTTTGCCTCTGGCTGTTTGGTCTGTTTCTGCTCTCTCTCCTCATTCTTGCAGGCGCCATGATTAGAAGCACTTATGGAAGCCTGCTCCTCACCGGTGCAGCAGTGGTCTTGCTCATGGCAGCTAACCTCATTCCTGATTTTCAGAAATATAACCCGTTCTCCCTCGCTGCTCAAAATGTTCCCTTGCTCACAGGCTCGGTAAAAACGGTGGAACTCTTTCCTGCAGCGCCTATCACCCTTCTATGTACCATCATTTTCATTGCAGGGGCTGCCGCGGCTTTCAGCAGAGCGGAGCTGTAAAAACATATATGACACAAAAACAGCAGCCGATTATCCGACTGCTGTTTTTGTATTTCTCCTTTAATCGCCCAAGGCAATTCCCAAATTCCGGGCCACACTCAGCAAAGAATCGTTTAGTGGAACCTTCTTTAACTTCTGCACCGCATCGGCCAGAGGCACAGTCACAATCCCTCCCCCTTGCAAAGCGACCATGCTGCCAAAGTCTCCCCTCATAACAGCTTCTACAGCGGCTACTCCATACCGAGTGCCCAATACCCGGTCATAGGCCACAGGTGAACCGCCTCTTTGCAAATGACCAAGGACGGTAACCCGCGTTTCCAGTCCTGTGAAAGCCTCTATTTCTTCACCCAGCTTGGCTCCCACTCCACCTAAGCGTATGGGGTCCGGGCTATCTGCTACGGTTTTGGCTACTGTCATTTCTCCATTCAAGGGCACTGCTCCCTCAGCCACCACAATAATGCTGAACTTCTTACCCAGTTCCTTGCGCCTTGTCAAGGCTTCTGCCACTTTATCCAAGGAGTAGGGAATCTCCGGTATCAAAATGCCGTCAGCACCCCCGGCGATCCCTGCATACAAAGCTATCCAGCCGGCATAGCGGCCCATCACTTCCAAAATCATGACCCGGTGATGGGATTCTGCAGTGGTATGAAGGCGGTCCAAGGCTTCCTGCGCCGTAGAAACGGCAGTTTGAAAACCAAAGGTCTGATCCGTGGCCATCAAATCATTGTCAATGGTCTTGGGAATCCCGATCACCGGATATCCCAGACGGGAGAATTCCAAGGCAATATGCAGGCTTCCGTCTCCACCGATCGCCAGAAGAGCATCAATCTCCCGGGAATGGAGATGATCCAAAACCTGTCCTGAGCGGTCGGATGTGGTCATCTCTCCGTTTTCCACCGTGTGGTAAGCAAAGGGATTATCCCTGTTGGTAGTTCCTAAAATAGTTCCCCCTCGGGGTAATATGCCGGAAATATCTCCTATGCTCAGAGGGATAAAATCGCCTTCCACCGTGCCTTTGAAACCGTCCCTTATCCCCTCCACTTCCATGCCGTGCTGATAAGCTGTCCGCACAATCGCCCTGATCACTGCATTTAATCCGGGACAGTCACCGCCTCCGGTTAGAACCGCCAATTTCTTCACCATATATCTCCTCTCATTGACCATTCATTTCTTTAATTGCCGGCTCCTTAATACACTCTGCGCTCCAGAAAGTCAGTCAGCCGCTCCCCTGATTCGCAGTGTTCAGAGTAATCAAGCAAAATACCCTTTACCCATTCTGATATTCTCTCTTCAGAATCTTCCCTGCCCATAAATTCAGCAAAGCGGGGATGTCGTCCTACCCTTCCCCCGGTATACAGCTTCCATCCCTTTTCCCCTTGAGTGAGCGCTCCGGTGGGACATGTTTTGATGCATGCTCCGCAAGCCATACAGTGCTCTTCGTCAATCTTAGGACCATTCTCCAGAACAATGGCCTGCTCCATACACGTTTTCACACAAACCTGACAGTGAATGCACAAACTCTCGTTAACTACCGGCTCGGTGTAAGCAATGACCCCTATATCCTTAATTCTCGGCTGGGAGCAGCCATTGGGGCAGCCTGATAAAGCGATTTTTGGCCGATGATGATAGAGGATTTTTTGAAACTTTTCCTTAAGGATACCCTCTAAATTCATCTTAGCCAGTTCGGCATCCAATACTTCATACAGGTCTCCCCACTCATGAGATGCCTTAGCACAATTCATCCGGCAATGATCTAATATGTAAACCTGTGAGTCCTCCACCTTTAGTTACCTCCAACAATTTTCTGGTTTTTATATCATTCTTTTCTAGACGTCGTTTTATTATAACTCTTTTTTTTCTGTAAGCCATAGTCCATTTTGTCGATTTGTGCAATGTTTTTGAATCTTCCGTATAATTCTGTCAGAGCAGCATTAAGAGAGATTTGACAGAGCAAACCTGCTCATGGTAGACTCAGAATAAATATCAGGCTAAGTTAATAAGGGGACACAAATGGGGTGCACCACCGCGGGTGCAACTTGTTTGTGTCCTTTTTTACTTTTTATTAAGGGACACAAATCCAGAAAAGGAGAGAACATTATGCTAGTCAATGGTCAACCGATTTATTTAGAGCAAGAAATCAGCCTTGCCGAGTTTCTTGAGGCTCAGCACTTTGAGATTAACCGGGTGGCCGTGGAGCTGAACGGCATGATCATTCCCAAAGCAGCCTACACCCATACTTTCTTGAAAGACACCGACCAGTTGGAAGTCGTCTGTTTCGTGGGAGGAGGCTGATGAGATGAAAATTACCATCAATGGGAAAGAACGGACAGGAGGCTGGGAGAGCGCATTTGCTGTCAGAAACGCTCTGGGCCATGAAAGTGACGTGCTCATCATCAATGGATTTCAAATCCGTGAAGATTGTGAGCTCCATGATCAGGATATAGTCTCTGTCATTCCCAAAGGAACGATGCCTCCTTTGGATGAGCTTGAACACATGATGATGGCCCGTCATACGCCCCAGGTTTTTATCAAATTAAAACAAGGTAAAGTGGCAATTGCCGGACTGGGAGGACTGGGGTCAAACATAGCCGTGATGCTGGCCCGGATCGGTGTAGGTCAATTGCTGCTGGTAGACTTTGATGTGGTGGAACCGAGTAATTTAAACCGGCAAAGCTACTATGTGCGTCATCTCGGGTTGCCAAAAACGGTCGCCTTGGCAGAACAGCTCAGGGAGATCAACCCGTTCTTGACCATAAAAACCCAGGAGGCCTTGGTGCAAGAATCTAATGTAGAAGAACTTTTCTCAGGCTACGATATCATCTGTGAAGCCTTTGACAATCCATCAGCTAAGGCAACCCTGGTCAACACGGCACTTTTGCGGCTGCCTCATACTAAAATTGTTTCTGCCTCCGGCTTAGCCGGCTATGAAAGCGCCAATGGGATCAAGACCCGGCGCATGATGGAGAATTTATACATCTGCGGTGATTTGACAAATGCCGCCCAGCCAGGCAATGGGCTGATGGCTCCCCGGGTTATGGTATGTGCCGGACATCAGGCTAATATGGTTCTGCGCCTGCTGGTCGGCTGTGGTGATGCCTGATGCAAAGCTGGGCTGACCAAATATGAAAGTATAGGATGTGACACACCATGAAAACAGAAACTACAAATCCCCCCCATCTTTCCGACCCTCTGATAATCGGCGGCCATTCATTCCACTCCCGATTTATCCTGGGCTCGGGAAAATTTTCCCTTGATATGACCCGTTCTGTGATTGAAAAGGGCGGCGTAGAGATGGCTACCCTGGCCCTGCGCCGTGCCAATGTAGGAGGGAAAAACAATATTCTGGATTTTATGCCGCCGGGAATTACCTTGCTTCCCAATACCTCTGGTGCCCGCAATGCCAATGAAGCGGTACGGATTGCCCGTCTGGCAAGGGAATTGGGCTGCGGAGATTTTATCAAAGTAGAGGTCATCCATGAAATGAAATATCTGCTGCCAGACAACAGCCAAACAGTGAAGGCCACCGAAATTCTGGCTAAAGAAGGGTTCATCGTCATGCCTTATATGTATCCTGATCTGAATACGGCCCGGGCTTTGGCCGATGCAGGGGCCGCCGCCATCATGCCTCTGGGCTCACCTATCGGCAGCAACAAAGGATTGCTCACCGGAGACTTTATTCAAATTCTGATCGAGGAAATTGAACTTCCCATTATCGTCGATGCGGGAATTGGTCGGCCTTCCCAGGCCTGCGCCGCTATGGAGATGGGAGCGGCAGCCATCATGGCCAATACGGCCATCGCTACGGCCGGAAATGTAGAGTTGATGGCACAGGCCTTTGCCGCCGCCATTCAGGCAGGAAGATCCGCTTATCTGGCCGGTCCGGGACGGATTCTCCCTGCCTATGCAGAAGCCTCCAGCCCTCTTACCGGATTCCTGGCAGAATGATTAAAAGGAGATGGGACCATGCCTATCCATCAGAAAACAGACGTTATGACTTATACGGAAGGAATGGAAGCGATTGATTCCTCCATCATGCATCAGGTCTTGAAGAAAACAGCCCTGTATGATTATCGCAGTTACACCGCCGCCCATGTGGAGCAGGCTCTGGGAAAGGACCATCTGGATCAGGAGGATTTTGCTGCCCTCCTTTCCCCTTCCGCCTCGCCTTTTTTAGAAGCCATGGCCCGGAAAGCCCTGGTGGAAACAAGGAAGCACTTCGGCAATGCCGTATCCCTTTTCACCCCTCTTTATATCGCTAACTATTGCACCAATCAATGCGTTTATTGCGGCTACAACAGTCGCAATAAAATCCGCCGTGCCCGGCTGAGTATGGCGGAAATCGAGCAGGAACTGCAAACCATTGCCGCCACAGGGCTCCAGGATATCCTTCTCCTCACGGGCGAATCCCGCACTCAATCGGATGTGGAATACATCGGAGATGCCATTAAAACCGCTTCCCGCTATTTCAATCTGGTCGGTATCGAAATCTATCCCCTCAATACTGACGAATATGCTTACTTGCACCGCTGCGGGGCAGATTATGTATGTGTCTATCAGGAAACTTACAATCCACTCAAATACGGGCAGATTCATCTCAGCGGCCCCAAGCGCATCTTCCCTTACCGCTTTAATGCCCAGGAAAGGGCCCTGCGGGGAGGGATGCGGGGGGTTGCCTTCGGAGCACTCCTGGGCCTGGACGACTTCCGCAAAGATGCCTTTGCCACCGGGCTTCATGCCGCTCTGATCCAAAAGAAATATCCCCGGGCCGAAATCTCCTTCTCCCCGCCTCGCCTGCGCCCGTTCATCCATCAGCAGACAGAAAATCCTCATGCAGTGCATGAACGCCAGCTTCTTCAGGTCATGCTGGCTTACCGGCTTTTCCTTCCCTTTGCCGGCATCACTATCTCCACCCGTGAACAGGCCAGCTTCAGGGATCATGTGATCGGCCTGTGCGCCACCAAGATTTCCGCCGGTGTGAAGGTCAGTGTGGGAGGGCATGAACAGACGGCCAAAGGGGATGAGCAGTTTGAAATTTCCGATCCCCGCAGTGTGGAAGAAATCCACCACATGATGTTAAAGCAGGGGCTCCAGCCCGTTTATGCGGATTATATCCGGGTATAAAAACATGCAAAACAGCAAGGAAAATACTGATTTTCTTCGCTCCGGGAATGGACTGAAACTGGTCTGCGTCACCAACCGCTACCTTTGCCCAGAACCTTTCTCCGTCAGGATGGAAAAGCTTGCCGCCGCCCGCCCTGATGCCATCTTATTGCGGGAAAAGGATCTGTCGCTCTCCGAATACACCCTTATGGCCGCTTTGTGCCAGAGAATCTGCCAAGCCCATCATGTTCCCTTAATTCTCCATACCCACCTTGAAGCGGCAAAAACCTTAAATTCACCCTTCCTTCACCTCCCCCTGCCTCTTTTGGCCAGGCACAGCCGGGAACTGACCTCCTTCGCCCAGATCGGCACCTCTGTCCACTCCTTGACTGAGGCCATGGAGGCTCAGGCTTTGGGAGCCACCTACCTGATCGCCGGACACATCTTTCCCACTTCCTGCAAGGAGAATCTGCCGCCCCGGGGCTTAGATTTCCTGGAGCAAATCTGCTCCAAAGTTGCCCTTCCTGTTCTGGGCATTGGAGGTATTACCCCGGAACAAATGCCCGCCCTTCATCAGGCCAAAAGCGCAGGCGCTTGTGTGATGTCTCCCATGATGACCGCTCCTGACCCGAAGGCCCTCTGTGCTCTCTATCGCCACCCTCAATTGACCTAATTTCTAGCATACCATCGGCGAGCACACTCGACTCGCAAATGAAAAGCTTTAAAAAAGCTTGAAGTATAAAAACACATTGATATACTGAATACAACGGCGCCGTAAATAAATTGAAAAGGAGATTTATTTATGGAACAATTCACAGTAAATTCAATCGGGAAAGTGCGTTCAGACGAGAATGGAGTGCGTATAGAACTGGAAAAAGAATTTATTCCGGCTCTAACTAACCTCGAAGGCTTCGGTTACATTAATGTCTTTTGGTGGTTTCATCAAAGTGACAATACCGCCTCTCGTTCAAAGCTCATTGAGAAAAGCCCTTACAAAGATTCTCCGAATCCATTAGGCACATTTGCAACACGCTCCCCTGAGCGTCCAAATCCAATAGCACTTACCTGTGCCTATGTCACTTTTTGGGACTGCGACAAGGGAATCATTGGTTTAGCTTTTATTGATGCAGAGGACGGAACTCCGATTATTGATATCAAACCTTATACACCGAGCTTTGACAGAGTAGAACATCCTGATGTCCCGAATTGGTGTGCAAACTGGCCAAAGAATGTTGAAACTTCCGGAGACTTTGATTGGAGCACTGTTTTTAATTTCTAAAATTCAAGAGCGAAAGCCTTCCCTCATTGCAAAAGCTGGTTTCCCATTACAGGAAACCAGCTTTTTAATTATTTTCAAAGGAAGGATTACCGTCCAGGTGAAGAGAAAAAATGGGTATTAATAGAATCACTCCGTAATCGCCTTGGCAAGAGCCTGGCCAATATCATAGACAAGGTCCTCCGGGTCCTCCAGGCCGATGGAAAGCCTGATGGTATCCGGACCAAAACCCGCCGCTCTCTGTTCCTCCGCTGTGAGCTGCTGATGTGTGGTAGTTGAAGGATGGATCACAAGGGATTTGGCATCCGCCACATTGGCCAGTTGTGAGAAAATTTCCAGGCTGTCGATGAATTTGCGCGCCTGCGCAACATCTCCTTTAATGGAAAACGTAAAAATTGAACCTGTCCCTTTTGTGAAATACTTCTTGGCGAGAGCATAGTATTTGCTCGATGGCAAACCCGGATAATTGACCTCTTTCACTTTGGGGTGCCCGGTCAGAAATTCAATCACCTTCTCTGTGTTAGAAACGTGCCTGGCCACACGAAGAGAAAGGGATTCCAGGCTTTGGATAAACAGCCAGGAATGGAGCGGAGCCAAGGTTGCCCCGGTATCGCGCAGCAATTGAACACGGGCTTTGGTCACAAAAGCCGCACCGCCCAGATCTGCATATTTGATGCCGTGGTAGCTGTTGTCCGGCTCAGTGAAACCTGGGAACCTGCCACTTGACCAATCAAAATTGCCCCCGTCCACGATGATACCGCCAATAGCACTGCCGTGGCCGCCAATGAATTTGGTGGCCGAGTGCACGACCACATTTGCCCCGTATTCGATGGGACGGAAAAGATAAGGAGTAGCAAAAGTATTGTCGACGACGATCGGCACCTTATACCCTTGCGCAATCTTCGCCACGGCCTCAAAATCAATCACGTTGATACCCGGGTTGCCCAGCGACTCCAGAAAAATCGCCTTTGTATTCTCCTGGATTGCCTGGCGGAAATTCTCCGGATCGTCCGGATCGACAAAAGAGGTGGTAATACCGTATTTGGGCAAAGTCACCGCCAAAAGATTATATGTTCCGCCGTAAAGGGTACTGGCAGCGACGACATGGTCACCCGCACCTGCGATATTCAGAATGGCATAAGTAATTGCCGCAGCACCGGATGCGGTTGCCAGGGCAGCGGTCCCGCCCTCAAGCGCAGCCACTCGCTGTTCAAATACATCACTGGTAGGATTCATAATGCGCGAATAGATGTTGCCACCGGCCTTCAAAGCGAAAAGATCTTCCGCATGCTGAGTATCGTTGAATACATAAGAAGTGGTCTGGTAGATAGGCACGGCCCTTGCATTCGTGGCCGGGTCCGGCTTCTGGCCTGCGTGTACCTGCAGTGTGTCAAATCCAAGCTTTCTTTCGCTCATTTTTCATCAACCTTTCTACAAGTTATGTTTGTTATAACTGCGCTCACAATACCAATAAAACAAATAGGAATTATATAGAATATTATAGGATGTTTTATAAGAAATCAATATAAATAATAAAAAAAGACATATTTCAACAATAAACGTCAAAAAGGTCCACTATCCTTGTTTTTCGGGCAATTCACTTGCCCGAAAAACAAGCACTCTATCGTATAACTACAGACACTCCATTATTTCATAATCATGCGGCAAGATAATCCACAACCACCCGGCTCATTGTGACCCCTCCCACGAACTCACCGACCTGCACATGTTCGGGGTGCTTTTGATAGGTTTCCAAATCCTGCTCGTCAGCAAACTCTGAATACAGGACGACATCATAGGCCGCCCCTGAAGGATTGATATTAATGCCTACCTCCAGGCTTCTGATCACAGACACCTTTTCCGGCAAGGCTTCCAGGTATTTTTT
>JAEWCM010000168.1 GCA_023390635.1 Bacillota bacterium | reverse complement strand
TATGGGAAGAGGAGGGTGGACCTGGTATACAGGTGCCGCCGGCTGGATGTATCAGGCCGGTCTGCATGGCATCCTGGGATTCAATCTGGCAGGTAAGAATTTAAGAATCACTCCCTGCATTCCCCGGCATTGGGAAGGATATAAGATTAAATACCGTTCCCAGGACAGCACGTATTTAATAGAGATAAAGAACCCTGAGCACAAGGAGAGCGGAATAAGTCACGCCAGTCTGGACGGCGTAGATCTGTCTGTCTCTGCGCAAGGTTCAGTAGAAATACCGTTGCAGGAAGACAGCTCAACCCACAAAATAGAGATTACCCTTTAAAGCCCCGGTTCAGGGCAGAAGCTGACAGGATAATGCTAAGTAATAAATGACCGGAGATGAGCGGTTAACGCCAGTTTGCGACAGCGGAGCGTCATTTATTACTTAGCCTACCCTATAAATAGCTCTGAGAGAACCGAAATAGCGAATCCAATGGTATGCTATAAATCTTAAAAAAGACATGCTATAATACATACATTGTGTAATTTTACCTGCGAAATTTATCTTATCCTGAAACAAGTACTGCCGGTTATTCGTACATAAGACAGGGAGGATGATAATAATATGGATGGACTAAGAATTTTGGTTTTTTCCGCTGCTTTCGGAGCAGGCCATATTAAAGCGGCAGAAGCTTTAGTGGAGCAGGTCAGACTGCAAGCGCCGGAGGCTGTAGTTGAGCATTTGGATTTTGGCGAGTTTGTTAATAAAAGAGTGAATGCGTTGGCGCAAAATATATATATTGAAATGATCAAGCATACGCCGAAACTTTGGGGGCGTGTTTATTATCAGGCGGACAAGATTCATCCCGATTCATTGATTCAGCGTTTTTTGAATTCTTTGGGTCGGGAAAATGTGTGCGATTATATCGAATCTTATCAGCCTGATTTGATTATTTGCACCTATCATGTGGCGGCGGGAATTCTCGCCCATCTGCGCCGGGAAAACATGCTGAATATTCCGGTGGCTACCGTGATCACCGACTATGCTCTGCACGGTCAATGGGTGCATCCGGGTGTAGATATGTATTTTGTGGCTTGTGATGATGTGAAAGAAGGGCTGATCGGCAGAGGGATAGAGCAGGGTAAAATCTATATCACCGGTATTCCGGTCAGTGCCCGGTTTGAAAAAGAGGCCGACCGGGGAGCACTCAGAGAGAGTTTGGGACTCCATCCGGATAAACTGACCTTTTTGGTGATGTGCGGGGCTTTTGGAGTTTTAGACGGAGTGAAAAAGATTTGTACCTTTTTGGGCGAAGCGGATGCCTTTGTACAAACGGTGGTTGTGTGCGGTAGGGATGTCCGGCTCTATGAATCGCTCCGGGAAGTGGCAGAGGGCAGCAAAAACACCATGCTCTGTTTAGGCTATTCCAATGATGTGGACCGCTTGATGGCAGCTTCCGATATTATTATCACCAAGGCGGGTGGGTTGACCGTGACGGAGGCTTTGACCAAACAGCTGCCTCTGATTATCTTTAAGCCCATTCCCGGCCAGGAAGAGGAAAATGCCCAGTTCCTGGCTAAAAATGGAGCCGCCCTGATTGCCGGTAATGAGGATGAACTGGAAAATCATGTCCGTTACTTATTGTTGAATCAGGAAAAGCTGGCCGGACTGAAGGCTGCAGCCACCAGGATTTTACCTGGTCAGGGAGCGGAGCGGGCCGTGGAAATCATGCTGGATTTTTGCCGCAACAACCGCCGTCCTTTAGCTGACAGCCTGAAGTAAGAATTAAATAAATAATTGAATATCCGATTCCAGAGCATCGCTCAGGTATTCGGTAGCAGTCTTGATTTCCAATTCAGGGATCAGCTCCTCTTCTTTCAGTCCCATGACTTCCAGGGAAAGCTTGCAGCCATAAAAACTGACACCTTTTTTGCGAGCTCCATTTAAGAAGTCCTGCAGGGTAGGAGCATCTGCATCTTCCATCATCTGCAGAAGCATCTGCTTACCGACACCTACCATGTTTAATTGGGAGAGGGGGAGATTTTCCGGTCCCTGAGGAGCTACCATACCAAACATTTTTTCGTAAGTTGTCTTGTCTTCCAAGGTCATTTTTTCCGGGTCTCTAAGCAGACAGAGTCCCCAAAAACTGAAGAACATGGTGACCTCCATCTCCATTTCCCGTGCCGAATTGGCCAGGATTAAAGCCGCCAGGGCTTTGTCATATTCACCGCTGAACATAAGAATATTAAGTCTTTTAGACAAGATCAATCCCTCCTTGGGTTTTGCTTATAATCTTATAGTCATTGTCTCTCAGACTTTAATTCTTATACGGGTCGCGGTATTTATTCAGATAATATCTTTTGTTTTCCGCAATTTTTTGCAGAATGCAGATAAACTCATCGATTTCCTGCTTTTGATTGTAGATGCCGAAGCTGATCCGGACCATGCCCGGGCGGGGAGACTGAGGATATTTCATGGCATGGATAATTTGCTCATCCGTGACGTTGAGAAGCTTTTGTACATAAGGCTGGGCGCAAAAACAGCCGTTACGGACAGAAATACCTCTTTCCTGGGCCAATAGGTGGGCAAGCAGTTGATGGGGAATGCCTCTGATATTGAAGGGAATAACGCCGATCATTTCCGGGCCGTACTGATTATAGAGCTCAAGGTCACAAATCTTTTTCATCTTGGGCCAGACGTAGGCTAAAAGATTCCGCTCCTGTTTTTCCACATTTCGCATGCTCAGGGCAGTTAAGGTCCGGATCGCTGCCACCAAGGCCACTACCCCCATCACATTGGGAGTGCCTGCCTCGTCTCTGGCCGGCGGATCATCCCACACAATGAGTTTGGTGGTGACAATATTTACGGTTCCCCCGCCTACATGGTCAGGCTCTCCTGCGCTGAAGCTTTTTTTAGGTCCGATCAGTACCCCTGTGCCATAGGGTGCATACATTTTGTGGGCGGAAAAAGCCAGATAATCGATGTGCCGTTGAGAATTGACCGGTTTCATGTCCAGGGGGCAGTGAGGAATGAGTTGGGCACCGTCGATAAAGATTTTGCTGTCATATTGATGCGCCAGTTCCGCTATTTTATGTATGGGATTCACATAACCTGTGACATTGGACGCCCCTGTGATGGCTACCAGCCTGATCTGTCCCCGGTACTTCTGCAGCTTGGCTTGGAGATCGTTCAGATCAAGGCGCCCGGCCGGATCGGTCTGCACATAAACTACCTTAAAATATTTACGCCAGGGCAGATCATTGGAATGATGCTCCATTTGCGAGCTGAGGATGATTTTTTTTTGCTTCTCCGTTTGGGAAAGGCAATGGGCCAGAATATTGATCCCTTCGGTAGCATTGCGCACAAAGATGCAGATATCCTGGCGCCGGTCTCCATTGACGAAATTCAGCACCTCCGTCCGGGCCTGCTCGTAAAACTGGGACGTCAGACGGGATTTATACCCGCTTCCCCGGTGGACTGAGGCGTAATTGGGAGCAAAGTCCGCCATT
Source organism: Bacillota bacterium (assembly GCA_023390635.1). Taxonomy (GTDB): domain Bacteria; phylum Bacillota; class Desulfitobacteriia; order Desulfitobacteriales; family Desulfitobacteriaceae; genus JAEWCM01. The sequence continues at coordinate 9,992 of JAEWCM010000168.1, read as the reverse complement.
TCCTGCAGGACTGATTTCAAAGGAGGAGTCGTGGCGGCATTATCGAAGTTAATATGAGGGATCATTTTACCTTGAACAGGAACACAGTTGTCTGCACCGACCACTAAATCCCGGAAGTCAGGGCTGGAAAACATATGATTCATTGATACTACCTCCGCTGTAGAAAGGTTTCTGTATCATGATATTGGGATCGGCAGAAAGTGTGACATTTGAAAGGAATTTCAAACAGGTGGAAGAAAAGGTTTCTTTGATATACAATAGCAAAGGAGATGGAGCGTTTGGGCAATGAAAAAGCTAAGTATTATGCAGTAAAGGAAGGACGCCATCCGGGAATCTATCGGACCTGGGCAGCATGCAAGGATGAGGTTCACGGCTTTCCGGGGGCGGTATATAAAAGCTTTAAGGAAGAAGAGGAAGCTAAGGCCTGGTTGGCAGGGAATAAGGCTGTACAGCCCGGAGAGGAGCAGAAACCGGGCGATGAAAGAGATTCTGACTATGTGGATGTTTATACCGACGGCAGCTATGTAAACGGTCAGTACGCCTGGGCTTATGCTTTCGTTCAGGATAACCGCGTGATTTGGGAGGACAATGGCGTAGGTAAGAATCAGGAAGCCGCTTCCATGCGCAATGTGGCCGGAGAATTGGCGGCGGTGATCTATGCTGTGCGCAAGGCTGTGGAAATGGGAGTGAAAATCCGCATCCATCATGATTATGCCGGAGTGGCTTTCTGGGTTACTAAAGATTGGAAAGCACAAAACGAGTATACCAGGAAATATTCTGAATGGATGGAGAAATATCAGGGGATTTATACCTTTGAGAAAGTGACGGCCCACAGCGGCAATCAATTCAATGATTATGTAGATAAAAAGGCTAAAGAGGCTTTAGGGATTTAAGGAGACAAAAACAATGGTAGTGATTAAAACAGAAGAACAAATTCAAAAAATGGCCGAGGCAGCTAAAATATTGACGGGCTGCCACCGCATGCTGAGAACAAAAATCCAGCCGGGAATTACCACGCTGGAAATTGATCGGCTGGCGGATGAGTTCATCACCAGCCACGGAGCGACGCCGGAACAAAAGGGTTATAAAGGATTCCCCTATGCTACCTGTGCTTCCGTCAACGATGAGATCTGCCATGGCTTTCCCAGCCACCGCAAACTGGAAGAGGGAGACATTGTCACCATTGACATGGTGGTTAATCTCAACGGCTGGCTGGCCGATTCGGCCTGGAGCTATGCCGTGGGGCAGATCAGCCCGGAAGCTGAGCGTCTGCTTAAGGTAACAAAGGAATGCCTCTATTTGGGAATAGAGCAGGCAGTGGTGGGAAACCGGATCGGCGATGTTTCTTATACAGTGCAGAAGCATGCGGAAGGGGAAGGCTACTCTGTGGTGCGGGAATTCACCGGTCACGGGATCGGCAGTACCATGCACGAAGAATTGTGGGTGCCTCATTACGGGATTCCCCACCGGGGCGTACGGATCAGAGCGGGGATGGTGTTCACCATTGAGCCGATGATCAATATTGGCACACACCGTTTGAAAATTGATGATAACGGCTGGACGGCCAGAACGCTGGATGGGACGCTTTCCGCCCAGTATGAGCATACGATTGCCATCACGGAGAATGGTCCTCTGATTTTGACAGAGCAGGACTAGAAATTTACTTTTAATACAGATTTTATAGTGCGGTCATGGGCGATAAAAACGACTCAAAATGATGTTTTTATTGCCCATTTCCCATATTTACGATATATTTAAAATGTTTTTAACTGGTCGGTGTAATTTTAAAAAGGATGTAGCCTTCTTGAACATAAATTTAAATTGTGAAATTTAACACTTTAATGGGTCAGGAACGGATACAAAAGTTTAACAAATAAGTGACAAAAAAAATGTCACTTTAGGTTCGTTTTATACGTCTAAACATATAAGAGAGAGGAGGTCAACTTTTCGTGACGGTAGATTCCTCTTTTGATGAGATCTATGAAGAGTTGTTCCCCATCATCTTCCGCTTTGTACGCACGAGGGTGGCGGAAAGCGAGATTGAAGATATCACAGTCGAGACATTAACAAAGATATGGAAGGCTTTGCCCGGATTTAAAGGTGAAAGTTCCCTGAAATCCTGGGCCTTGCGGATTGCCTACAACCAAGTGGCAGATTTTTATCGGTCACGGAAAGCGGTATCCCTCATTTCTCTTACAGAGATTGAGACGGTGCAGTCTGTGCATGACCACAGCGAAAGCTGGACCGAGCTGCTGAGCGTGGAACAGACGCTGGCTAAATTGCCTGCTCAGCAGGTGACGGCCATTCAGCTCAGATTGATTGAAGGTTTTAGTGCCGCCGAGGTGGGGGAGGTTTTGGGGATTAGCCCCAAAGCAGTCGATAGTCTGCTGTACCGGGCCAAGAAAAGCTTCCGTAAACTATATGAATTGGAACACAAGGGAGGGAAGCGAGTATGAAGTCAAAAGATCCGGACATAATTTGGGGAAATGATGGAGATTTAGAACAACTGAAAGCTTTCTTTCATCAGGCTGAACCCATGGAGGAACAAAAAGCCAGAATCAAACAAAGAGTGTTGGATAATCTGGCAGTGATTGAGGAAAAGGGAGAGAGCGACCCGGAGGAGATCTCAGCAGGACTGGCCGGGGATAGTGATCATAAGCAAAATAAAGTTGAATGGATTAAAAGTGTCCGGGGACGCAGGTCTTGGAAAGGCGCAGTTTCTGTTGCCGCGATGGTGCTGCTGATCCTGGCCGGGCATGAAGCAGTGCTTTCTTTCAAGGGAACGGGGGAGCAGGATCAGACCACGCAAACGGCCTATACCAATTCTTCGGACACAGAAAGTAAAGAGAGCGGCAGTAGCCGTCAGGATACGGCTGATGCTTCTGCGGCAACGGGTGGCGCAGACTCCGCTGCAGGCTCCGTTGCCGTACCTGAGACAGGGGGAGCCGACCAGGCACAGGCTGCACTTCCTGAGGTGCAAAAAACAGCTCCCGCGGCAGATGGATTTGCTCTGAACGGCTCAACAAACTATACCCAGTCTGTTTCTTCGGTTCAGGGGAGCGGAAACAGTGGAAGCAGTGGAGATAAGAATACTGCGGGAAGCGGGTCAGCCGCTGATTCGGCAGCTGCCGCCGGTTCGGCGGAGTCTGCTCCGGCTCCGGAGACCCCTGGAATAGCAGACATTGTGCCGGTGAGAGTGGAATATGTTCTCAATATGACCCTGATTGTCAGTGATCCCAGTGCAGTGAACAGCAATATTGCTGATTTGGCTGTCAAGCAGGGCGGATATGTAGAGGGAAACAAATCCCTGGACAGTTTGAAAAGTGTCACCGCCAGGATTCCGGTAGAGAATCTGGCTAATTTTCAAACCGGGATGCTGTCCTACGGTAAGATAGCCAATTCAAATCTGGATAAAAACAATATTTCCAGCCAATACAATGGAACGCAGGCCCAACTTAATCAAATGGGTGTCCAGAGACAAAAATATGAAACGTTGTTGAAGGAAGCCAAAACAGAACAAGATATTCTCCATTACAAGCAAGCCTTGGCTGACTTGCAAAATAATATGGAAATACTGCAAAAACAGATTACGGATTGGGATTATGATCTTCAATATGCGCCTGTGACCATACACCTGCTGATTAATTGATCTAAGAGGGAAAAGAGCATATAAATGAGAAGGATAGAAATGGGGTAGCAACGAAGAGTTGTTACCTCATTTTTTTGCGGCTTCAGTATAATGGGGAAGAAATTTATAATTTTGGTAAATAAGTAAAAGATAATCACAAGGATGGAAAAAGGGACAGTCGCAAAATAGTAATTTTAAGAGTGGGCCAAGCAATGAATGACGGTAGAAATTAAAGAAAGAAGCTTTGAAAATTCCAGGATGTGAATGGTATAATGAAACGTAAAGTTGGATAATTCAACCAATAAAAGACCGGAGGGAATTGATGAGTGGAAGAGCGGAAGAAATATCTGAGACTGATAGGCAGCTTGTTTATCATCACTTTGGGAGCAGCTATTAATGCTTTTAGCCTGCAAAGTTTTAATGTTCCGGCCAAGTTAAGCGGAGGAGGTGTCAACGGGATTACCCTGCTTCTCCACTATATTTTCGGTACTCCCATTGGCCTCATGACATTCGCCCTTAACATTCCCCTTTTTATTTTAGGATGGCGTGAGGTGAATTCAAAGTTTATTATTAAAACCTTTTACGGCGTCGTGATTTATTCTCTGTTCCTGGATCTGTTTAAAGGAATTCATTTGATCACTGTTAACGATATTTTGCTCAGTGCCCTCTATGCCGGGGTAATCAGCGGACTCGGTTCAGGTATTGTGTTCAGAGCAGGCGGAAGCCTGGGAGGAACAGATATTGTGGCCAAGGTGGTTCAAAGAAAGATGGGCTGGAGCATGGGGACCACTTCTCTGGTGCTGAGCACCATCATTCTGCTGGCCTCCTGGCTGTTCCTGGGTCCGACGGTAGTGCTCTATACCCTGGTGGCAATGTATACTTACGGGCGCACCGTGGATTTAATTCAAAGCGGAGTACCGGTGAAGTCGGTCACCATTATTTCCGATCAATCAGAAATGATGGTCAAACGTATTATGGAGGAATTAGGCCGGGGAGCAACCTTTATCCATGGAGAAGGTGCCTATTCCCTCGCCGAGAAGAACATCATCATGTGTGTGGTTTATCTGCAGGAACTGGCCCGCCTGAAGCAGGTCGTCCGGGACGTGGACCAGAACGCTTTTATGATCGTCCAGAATGCCGGTGAAGTGGTGGGCAAAGGATTCGTGAAGATGGAAAATGAGGCGTGATAGCGCTGAATCAGCAATCTCTGGGGCCGGGGGCAGCTTGACACACAACGCTACGAAGGGCGCCAGGGCTGGCGCACTGACCTTCGCGGCACTGCGCCGGAACCCTGCTGCTTTCAGTCAGTGAACCTTCGGCTTCGTGTGCCGCAAAGGCAGCGTGCGCCTTACGCCCTTCTGCCCAATTTCTCCGCTTTTGTGTGTCAAGCTGCCCCTTTGAGAATTGCCTAAGCATTAAAATGCTTAAAATCAAAAAAAGCAATGAATGACCGCAGATGAGCGATTAACGCCAGTTTGCGACAGCGGAGTGTCATTCATTGCTTTTTTTACTTATGTGTTGATTAATCAGACCGTTAAAGTAGGCAATAATAGGAAAGAAATGATATAATAGGCTTTATAATTATTTGCACGCGGAGATGGGGGTAGAATCATGTCAGTAGATTCAGTGAAAGAGTTTTTTGCCGAAAAAGGGTTGGACAAAACCATCCTCTTTTTTGAAGATACGAGCACGGTGGCCAAAGCGGCGGAGGCTTTGGGAGTCACGCCGGGAGAAATCGCCAAGTCTCTTTTGTTTCAGGTAGCAGAGGGTTGTGTGATGATCGTGATGGCAGGGGATCAAAGATTAGACAACCGCAAGTATAAGGATGTTTTTAAGACCAAGGCGAAGATGCCTGATCCTGATTTGGTGATAAAGAGCACCGGGCATCCGGCTGGGGGAGTCTGCCCTTTTGGTCTGCCTGAGGATCTGCCGGTTTATCTGGATCGCTCCTTGCAGGCCTATACCAAAGTCTATCCGGCCGCGGGAGCTCCAAATGCAGCGGTGGAAATGACAGTGGATGAACTGGCTGCCCTCACTCACGGGGTATGGATTGATGTGGTTAAAGATCCGGAAGCCAACAGCGGTGAACAGGGAGCAAAATAGAATTCTCTATTTTAGAAATTATCCTTGTAAGCCAGGGCGGTTTTCTGGTTATTCAGCGAGAGCTTATTGTCCCAACGAAAGTAAACCATCATGGACAGGGCAGAGCCAAACAGCCAGCCGGCCAGAACATCACCGGCATAGTGCACTCCAAGATAGATGCGGCTATAGCCGATCATCACAATCAGCATGATACAAATAGCGCAAAGAGATGTTTTAAGGAATTTATTCTTAAAGTATCGGCAAATCAGTAGAATCAAGATCACATATAAGGATGCATTAATCATGGCATGACCGCTGGGAAAGCTGTAGCCTGTTTCATTGATCAGTCTTAGAATATTCGGGCGATTTCGGGCGAAGAGGTGTTTCAAGGCTACATTGCATATCCCGGATAGGATCACGGCGGTTGAGACGGGCAGAGCGACGGTTTTTCTTAACTTGGAAACGATGAACAGGGCCAGGCAGAAGGTAATGACGACGGCTGATTCTCCCAGGAAGGTGAAGCCTTTCATCACACTGGTTAAAACCGGAGACATCCCTTCAACGGTTTCGCTGTAAGCCCAGCTTTCCAAGGGTACGGAAAGCTTCGCCTGAATGCATATAGCTAACATTACAAATAAAATCAATGGAATGGCAATAAACCATTTTCTTCTCTTACTCATGTTTGTTTTATGTCCTTCTTTCAGTTGTGGTTGATGGGGCTAAATTTCATTGTCCTTCTTCAGCTTATGGCCGCAGTTCTTGCAGAAAGCATCTTTATTGCCGACTAATCCTCCGCAGGCTTCACAGCTCTGGCTGATGCGGGTACCGCAGCAAGTGCAGTAGATATTGCCCTTATTTTGCAGGGTGCCGCACTGATAACAGGTCTGGTGACCTTGCCTGTAGATGAGGAAAACGAATAATCCGGCTAAATTAGTAAACAAGGTGATGATTCCCCACATAGGAGCATTGAGTTTTGATTTGAGGGCCTGGGCATAGACCCAGAGAGCCAGCCAAACCCAATAGAGCATAAAAAACAGCATCCCCAGGGCAGCTACAGCCTTGACATAGAATTTACCTCCTGGCACAGGCTTGATGTCGCTGATGAAATACACTTTGTTTCCACTTGATGAGTGGGTAATATATGAGAGCAAATATACCTGTTTGCCCCCATAGTTTTTTTCATAGAAATAGTGATCTTTATAGTCCTGCTTAATTTCGTTTTCAAACCCCAACATGGCCATGGACAGAGTGAGTTTATCATTTTTCACCAGCCAGAAATATGCTTCCGGGTTGTCCTGGTCCATAAGAAAATATTCTTTTTTTTCGGCGTTGGCTGTAAGCTGTAAAGTTCCTTTGGCTGAAAAACTGGAATTTTTGGCACTATACAAGATTTGATTCTGCCCGTTGAGAATGAGGATATCGACGATATCCGATGATTTTTGGGACAGATTGCTCAGGTCGGATTTAAGGCTTTCCAATCCGCCGCTGTCATGCTCCGCTTTCTCACTGATGCGATGATATTCATAAGCGAAAGTGAGTTTATCCCTAAATTTATAAGCCAAAAATCCAGCCGATAAAGTTCCGGCCAAAAGCAAGGCAATTAAATAGATAATCAGTGCTTTCTTAAATTTCATTTTGCTTACCCAGGCATCAAACCGTATCATAAATTCAGTCCTCCCAGTTTCTCGCTAAACACAAGCGGCAACAAAAAGCAAAAGGAAATCGTCAGGAAAAGGATGGCGGGAATAAAGAAGGCCCAGAGATTGAGGCCTGCCAAGACAAGCAGTATCGGGACAATGATGAACAGGGCGCAAGCAGTGATAAAGGCTGAGTGGAGCATTCGATCGGCTTTTTTTTGTTTAAGTTCAACACATTTTTTGTTAATCTCGTCGTCCAGCCCACACAGGAGCTTGTTTATATCTTCATCCATGATCAGGATCTCCTTTCAGTAGTTTTCTCAGTCTGGTTACGCCATGGTGGATGCGGCTTTTCACAGTTTTAGGTTCACAGGAAACCTGATCGGCGATTTCCTGAAGGGTCTGTTGTTCAAGATACTTGAGCTTAATGGCGGTCGCCTGCTCAGTCGGCAGATTTTCCAGAGCCTTCAGCACTTCATCTGTTTGTAAGCACTGAAGCACGGCATCCTGCACATTGAATGGGGATGCCTCATCCTGTGCATCCAGGCTCAGCAGCACGTGTTTGGTGCGTCTCAAATAGTCGAGGTAGCAGTGCTTGGCGATCGTCATGACCCAAGTGGAGAAAGTGGCTTTTCCCTCTAGCTGAAACCTGTCGATTCCCCGAATCACCTTCAAAAAGGTGTCTTGAGTCAAATCCTCGCTGAGTCCTTCGTCGCCACACATTTTTAACAAGAATTTCGAGACATAAGGATAGTAGCGGGCAATAAGGTTTTGAAATGCCTCTTTTTCACCCTTTTGGGCCGACAGTATTAAGGAATATTCATCCAAAACCTCACCACCTCTGTCCTTTTCACCTTATTACACGCAAGCTGCTGAAAAAGGTTGCTGAAAATATTAAAAAATAAGCAGAAGACTTACTGATCGAATCAAGCGTCCACTGCTTATTAATGAAACAAAGACAATTAAAAAAGCATAAGCATCGTTCCGGATATGACCAGGAGCAAACCGATAAAAGCTTTGCCCGAAAGCTTCTCCTTGAGCACGATACGGGAAAAAGCAATGGTCACGACAATGCTTAGTTTATCAATCGGTACGACGATACTGGCCTGACCTTCCTGTAAGGCGCGGTAATAACAAAGCCAGGAAAGGCCGGTGGCAAGACCGGAGAGTGTGATGAACAGCCAGCTTTTTCGGTCAATAGCGCCGATCAGGGTGTGCTTTCTCCGGAAGAGCACGATGCCCCAGGCCATCACCAGGACCACAATGGTGCGGATCGCTGTGCCCAAATTGGATTCGATGCCTTGGATCCCGACTTTGCCGAGGATGGAAGTTAAGGCGGCAAAGATGGCGGAAAGTATGGCATAATAGAACCATGATTTGCTTTGAACGGTCGGAGATTTTAAATCTTTCCGTTCGATCATCAGATAGGTTCCGGCGCCGAGCAGGATGACTCCCAGGCCCATCCATAGCGTGGGGATTTCACCCAGAAACAAGAAGGCCAGGAGGATGGTTAAGATGGTGCTGCTTTTGTCGACCGGGGCAACTTTATTGACATTTCCCAGCTGCAAGGCTTTGAAATAGCACAGCCAGGACAGCCCGGTGGCGCTTCCCGACAGAATGAGGAAGATGAGGCTGTGCGCGCTGATGTCGCTTATGGTGCGCTGGGACCCTACCAGGAAAACCATGAGCCAGGAAAATAAAAGGACGATGATGGTGCGCAGGGCTGTTGCCAGATCGGAGTCGGTATTTTTAATACCGATCTTGGCCAGGATAGCGGTCAGGCCCGCGAATAGGGCAGATGCAAAAGCATATAAAATCCACATGATGATCACTCCTGCAATTTACGGATCTATATCATTTTGTTGTATCTGTTCTGCTTAATAGGAAAAACCGCTTAAGCAACTGCCCTAAGCGGTAGCGACCAATGGAAGCTTTGATATTTTTCCCATGAGTGTCAGCGTATCCGGGTAAAACGGAAGCCGGGTAAAGTTGCATTTAGGCTGGATAAAACTTGGCCTGTTAAATGCGGATGAAGAAGTAAATGATCATGGCCAGTTCAGCAATCAGCTTCAGCACGGTTCCACCGAGCACGCCCAAAATGGTGCCGACACCGACACGGACCGCCTGCTCAATGGCGCCACCCCGCAGAAATTCACCGATCACTGCTCCGAGGAAGGGGCCGATGATAATGCCGAGGGGACCAAAAATAAAGATACCCACGATGGTGCCGATAATGGCGCCCCAGGAAGCTTGTTTGCTGCCGCCAAATTTCTTGGTGCCATAAACCGATGCCCAGTAATCAATCAGAAAGGTAAGAATTAAAACAACAGCCTGGATTAAGAAGAAGTAAAGATCCAGTTTGGCAAACCCGGTCATCAAACCATAGAGAAGCATGCCACCATAAATGAGGATGGAGCCAGGCAAGATCGGTAAAATGGTTCCCACCAGTCCGGCAATAAACAATAATATGGCTATGATCAGCGCTGCTGTAGACATCTAATCCCTCCTTGTACTTGCTTTGGTTTAAGCATACCATAGGGATGACAGGGCATGCAAATCGGGAACTTGGGAGGAAGAGTAATGAATTTTATCGGGAACATTATCTGGCTGCTTTTTGGCGGCATTATAGGAGCCATTTTCTGGGC
>JAEWCM010000056.1 GCA_023390635.1 Bacillota bacterium | reverse complement strand
AATTCAGTCCTCCTTAACCTCAGGAGGAATCCACTAGCCAAAAATACCATACCACACCTTGTGCAAGACTAAAATCATCAGACACGAATTTACACATGCAATCACGAATTTACCTTTTCATTTTACGGTTTTTCCATTAAGAATTAATTGACTTAGAGTTAACTCTAGATGATAAAATATAAGAGATAAACTATAGCTTAGTTGAAAACAAAGGGATTCAAGCCTCGTAGCTGGTATTGCCATCTATGAGGTTTCTTTTAAATCAAGAGAAGATAGCATTAAGTATTGTATGGATGAGGCACTGATTTTTAAATGTAGAAAGCTATGAATGACTTGGGTAGAAAGGTGGAGGGATTTTTGCTGTATTCATCAGATAAAGAAGGCATGTTTATGTATCAGAAAGCACTGGCTGTTGTAGAGGAAGTTGAAAAAGCCGTTATCGGCAAAGAGACTATTATCCGCAAGGTACTAATGGCGATCTTAGCGCAGGGCCACATTTTATTGGAAGATATTCCTGGTGTAGGCAAGACTACATTGGCGCTTGCTTTTTCCAAGGCTATGGACCTGGATTATCGGCGAATTCAGTTTACGCCGGAAATCATGCCGGCGGATGTTGTCGGTTTTTCCATCTATAATAAGATCACCGGTACTTTAGAGTATCAACCTGGAGCAGCCATATGCAACTTGCTGCTGGCTGATGAAATCAACAGAGCCAGCTCCAAGACGCAGAGTGCTCTGCTGGAAGTGATGGAGGAAGGCAGTATCACACTGGATGGAGTTACCCGTGAAATGCCCAGTCCATATACCGTTATTGCCACTCAGAACCCTGTCGGATCCGTTGGTACCCAGCTATTGCCCGAATCTCAAGTGGATCGTTTTATGGTGAGACTCTTCATAGGGTATCCTGAGCTAGAGAATGAAGTGAGAATTTTAAAGGGAGGAAAGAGACGTGATTTATTAAAACTTGTTAGAAAAGTGGCAAGCGCCCAAGACATTATAGTAATGCAGCAATTGGTGGAAGCCGTCCATATTGATGAAGATATTTATGTCTATATCGCCCGACTCGCGGCTGCCACGCGAGAGCATCCTCTCATCCGCCTTGGCGTCAGTCCCCGCGGCTCAATCGCACTTGTACAGATGAGTCAATCCGCTGCCTGGCTTGCGGGAAGGGATTATGTCATTCCGGCGGATGTGCAGCTCGTAATTTATGATGTATTTGAACATCGCTTAGTTCTGGATAGTCAGGCAAGAATCAGAAATACGACAGCGCACAGCCTGCTGGCGGATATTATTAAAGAGGTTTCAGCACCCGTTATTGCCCAGGCGAGGTCCGGAATATGGTAGAGAAGAGACTGGTCTACGCTCTGGTGCTATTTGCTGCAACCGTATTCCATATCTTTTTTGTGGATTATCTTTCTTTCTTTATTCTAGCCTTTACGCTTGCCCTTCCGGCTGTCTCTCTGTTGATAACATTCTTTGCCCGTCGGGGGGTCAAAGTAGAAATTGAGGTCAAAAGCCTCTCCGTACAGAAAAAAGAGAGGATGCCCGTACGTTTGAGAGTGAACAACATTGGGTTTATGACTTGCTTGATTAGGGTGAAGTTGGTCATCCGAAACGAGTTGCTGCAAGAGGAAGAAACAGAAATGTTTTTCATAACGGCAGGGCGGACAGAGCAAACAGTGGAGCAAAATCTTTCTTCACAATATTGCGGGAAACTGGACTTCCGGATTAAGGAACTGCGGATTTATGACTGTCTTGGACTATTTTCATTCCGACAAAAGACGCTTCAAGAACAAAGTTGTACGGTCTTCGTCCTTCCTGAGCTTTTTCCGCTTATAGATGCCGACAGGAGTTTAAAAATTCATGAGGATGCAGTAAGCAATGAGTTTTCGCCAAGCAAAGCGGGAGATGATCCTTCTGAACTGATTGACATCCGTGAGTACAGAAAAGGAGACCGCATAAGCAGAATTCACTGGAAACTTTCCGACAGACAGGACCGGTTGATGGTGAGGGATTTCGGCTTGCCAATCTCCAATAAAGTGCTTTTGCTGTTTGATTTGAATGGCAGCAATCTGGAGGTAGATGGATTGCTTGATACCCTTTATTCAATATCTTTCTTTTTTCTGCAAAATCAAATTGTCCATGAAATAGAGTGGTATGACAGTCTGCGTGGATGCTTCATGCACACAACGATTGCAGAGGAGGGCGACCTGAATACATCACTTAATGTCGTGCTTTCTGAATGCAGGCCCCAATTGCAGCCTTTAGTATTGCAGAACTGCTGTGGCAGTGATTCTGGAGATGCCGGCCAATACTCCCAGGTTATCTACCTCTGCTCAGGGATTACTCCGGATTTCATTGCCTTATTTCGAGACAGGATGGCTGAAAGCCGGATCCACATTTTGCTGGTGAAGGAGGGCGGCGACTTAAAGGAGGCTGGAGCCAGGGCTAAGGCCCTGGGGGTAAATATTACAGCAGTAGATCTGGAAAACATCGGACAGAGCTTGAGCACATTTACTTTATAACCGTTCTATCCCGTAGGAGAATGATTGCCATGAAAAAAGGAAAATTAAAATCAAATAGCAGTGGCCTGAACCTGGAACATCCGCGCCTGATTGCTGCGGAAGCCTCCTTTATGTCACGTTTTTTAATCTATTTCAGTGTGCTGTTGCTGGGAATTTCCGGCGCATATGCATGTTTTTATACCGCCTTTCCCATATCGGTTTCCTGGTGGATAATAATTCCGTGTGCTATCGGACTTTCCACTGCTTTTACAGCCTTATTTTTAAAGAAGAAAGGCGGTATGGCGGGGGGCATCATGTTGCTGATCCTATTTAACGTTTGCTGGAATAGCTCCTTTTTTCTCCAAGGAGGGTTGGCGGATGTTGGGAAAAGTCCTTTGATCCAGGGATTTATTCATACCATTAATACGGTTGTTTTTGCCTATAATCAAAAGGGCAACTACGGCTTTATATCCTTGCCTGCAGAAGCGACTAGTCTGAGCGGGGTTACGGCATCCTGTACGGTGTTTGCAGTGTCAGTCTTGTCTCTCCTTACGTTTCTCATGGCCTGGCTGTTGATTCGCCGAAAAAGCACTTTCTTAAGCCTTTTGCTTACAATGCCATTTCTCACTGCGTCACTGTTATTCAATATCATTCCCCACTATGCCGCTGTGGCAGTGCTTTTGATATTTTGGGGCTTTTTACTCCTGATATCATCCGCCTTGCACAGCAGGAAGGGCTTGTTCAGAAAGGAAAATGTATTTTATGACGATGGGAACACAGCGGCACATCCGACCTCGCTTATTTTGCTCCCTATTTTAGCTGCCTGTCTGCTCCTAATCAGTGTCATTTTTCCGATGGGGAGCGCGCAGCGTAGTGATGTCGTGGACGATCTGAAAAGCGGTCTGAGTAGCATGCCCGAGTTGTCCTCTCTGCTCCGCAGCGGTGGAGTTGCAGGAAATGTTAATCGGGTCAACCTGCAATTAGCCGGAAACATTAAGTATACTGGAAAAACCGTTTTGCGTGTGCAATCGGAAAGAAGGGATACGGAATATTTGAAGGGTTTCGTCGGCAGTGTTTACACTGGTCAAAGTTGGGGAGCCCTGCCGGAGGAAGATTACCGGGAACTAAATGAGCTTTTAAAGGAGCAAAAAGTACAGAATTTTCCTTATCTGTTTAGTCAGCTTCTCAGCTCTAAACAAGATCAACAGAACCAATACAATTTAACGGTTCAGAATGTGGGCGGGAATCCGCGAAGCATTTATACACCCTATGGTTTGCTTTCCGGACCGGATGACTTGCAGGGGCTCGATTTCGTTAATGACGGCTATTTGAAATCAGGGAATTCACTTTTCGGCACTCAGACATACCAAATGAAAGCAATCAAACTTCCAACAGATTATCAAAATATGACGTTGTATTCCCGCTTAGTCAGCCGATTTGCAGAAAACTCCCAGGGGCAGACTTTAGGTGCCTTGGCTTTAGCCAAGGATTTTCAAAAAGATTTCAATAGCAGTATCCGGCAAATGGATGAGTGGAGGATACCAGGACAGTTGGCGGGTGTCCTTTCTTCCGCTCAGAATTCCTTTGTCCAAACAGCACAGGCATATACCCGTTTTGTTTATGAGCACTATACCCAGCTTCCTGATAATTTAAAGGATAGCCTGGATCAATATCGGAAGGAGCATGCTTTAGATTTAGAGCATTTCTCGTGGCCTTACGCACTGGCAAGAGCCATCATCGACCAGGTGCAAAGTGAAAATACTTATACACTTTCTCCGGGAGTGACGCCGGAAGGGCGAGATTTCGTTCAATATTTCTTATTTGAAAATCATCAGGGATATTGCATGCATTTTGCCTCGGCCACGGCGGTGTTGCTCCGTTCCGCTGGTATTCCGGCCCGTTATGTGGAGGGGTATACAGTATCTCCCAGTGATTTTAGAGATGTTAATGGATGGGCGGATATACCTGATTCCCGTGCCCATGCCTGGGTGGAAATCTATCTCAGCGGTGTAGGCTGGGTTCCGGTGGAGGCCACGCCTAGTGCACAAAACGGGGTAAGCGGCACGGAACCTGCCGCCACTGCTCCAGCAGCTGATGAATCGGTCAATGAACCTCAGGAAGCACCTTCCGAGCTTTCCCAAGAGCCTCCGGTTGAGGAAAGCAGCGGAGCAGTATCTTCCGCACCACAAATCTCCGATGGGACTGGTGATGCGGAAATGACGCCGTCAGGCAGGTTTTCAGGTAAGGCTATTGATATGCTGTTGCAGGTACTACCCTTTTTTGTGATGATTGTTTTGACATGGGCGTTCTTTTTCTTTAACAGAAAACTACGCATGGCATCCCGCAATAAAGAATTCAGGCAGAAGGATCATAGCAAGGCAGCGTTGGCCGTTTACCGTTATATTTTGCAGCTTCTTCCTTATGTGGAACCGGGGCTTAATTCTACTGACGGGGTTCCGGAAGATTTATATGAGCTGGTGCTGAAAGCACGATTTAGCCGGCATAGGCTCACAGAAGAGGAACTGGGGCAGCTCTTGGCTTATGCCGAGGGGCTGGCGGATCAGATCCGGGGGAACGCGACTCTGTTGTGCCGATTCCGCTGTGCGTATATTTATGGATTATGGTGATGGCAGAAAAGACATACTTGATAGCAGAAGGTTTATAATATAAGTTATAGTTAAACGTATTCCCCCGCCAGACAGTAGGGCTGCTGCCTGGCAGTATGAGAGGATGATGGACATGCCATATTCAATATTCTCTGGTGTCCGTGCCAAGTGGTTGCCGCTGTATAAGCAGCTACACGACATGGCAATAGAAAAAATTGGTTCTTTTGATGAACATGAGAATACCAGCGCTGTGCTGTGGAAGCATCAATCAACTTTTGCTGAGATCAGCGCCAGAAAGAACGGTATGGCGATAGCCTTTGCTTCCGACGTCCTCCATGACGAATGGGAGCCGTCGAAAGTATTGCAGACCTCAAAGAACCGGGTGGTCCATTATTTTGAAGTGACAGACGACACTTTATTTCCGGAATTGATTGAACGTATCGCTCAGGCTTATACCCTTACACAGTCAAACCGGACGCGCAAGGATCCTGCGGAAAAAACGATATATGCCACAATTGACCAATATCTCGCACTATTTCCGGAGGATGTGCAGGAGATTCTCGGACGAATCCGGCAAACAATCCGCCAAGCCGCTCCAGAGGCCGAGGAAAGAATAAGCTGGCAGATGCCGACGTTTTGGCAGAATGAAAACCTTGTTCATTTCGCAGCAGCGAAAAATCACATTGGGTTTTATCCGGGGGAGAGTGGGGTCCGTGTCTTCGCTGATAGGCTGACAGATTATAAAACTTCTAAGGGTGCGATCCAATTCCCCATATCTGAGCCAATACCGTATGATCTGATCACTGAAATCACGCAGTTCAGAGTTAATGAAGCTATGGAGAGGATAAAAGGCAAGGCCCCAAATAAGAAAATATATACTTTTGAAGCTGTGATTAAAAAGGTTCCGGATTTGGATGGCGCTTATGTAGAAATCCCGTTTGACGTCAAAGCGGAGTTCGGAAAGGGCCGGGTCCCTGTCCATGCAACTTTTGACGGGGAACCCTATGACGGCAGTCTGGTAAAGATGAGAACACCTGGTCATATCATCGGTATCCGCAAGGATATTCGGGCAAAAATTGGCAAGCAGCCTGGCGATACGGTTAAGATCATGCTTGAAGAAAGAAATAATGTGTAATGATTAGAAGCTATGAAAAAGCAGATTTGGACGATGTTATGAGGCTGTGGTTAGACACCAATATTAAAGCTCATCACTTTATTGACAGAAGCTATTGGCAAAGTAATTATGAGGCAGTAAAAGAGATGATGCCCCAGGCTACAGTTTATGTTTATGTGCAAGGTAATGCAGTACAGGCATTCATCGGGTTGATGGATGATTATATTGCAGGTGTCTTTGTGTCAAGTGAATTCCAATCCAAGGGGATTGGAAAGAGATTGCTTGATTATACAAAAGCGACAAACAATGAGCTTTCTTTGAGGGTTTATAAAAGGAACGACAGGGCGGTAGATTTCTATATAAGAGAAGGATTCTCTGTGACAGCAGAGCAAGTTGATGACAATACTGGGCAGACAGAGTTTCTCATGGAATGGGTAACAAGAGAATAACTGTGGTGATAGCAAAAGTTCCAGTCAAAAAAGCGGTTCACATTTATTATGAGTCGCTTTTTTATTAATTTAAATAATTGAGGATATAAATAAATCGATATAATAAACCAAGGCGTTGGCTCTATAACAGTATTAAGAGTACATCAAATTGGTTGGGAAGGGAATACAGCTATGATGAAAAGATTAGACAGAGAGTTTTATAATAGAGATTCTTTAATCGTGGCAAAAGAACTATTGGGGAAGGTTCTTGTACACGAAATAGCCGGACAAAAAATATCAGCTAAAATTGTTGAAACGGAAGCTTATATGGGTATCGAAGATAAGGCGGCACACTCCTATGGTGGAAAAAGAACGCCAAGGGTGGAGGTTATGTATGGAGGACCAGGATTTTCTTATGTATTTATTATTTACGGTATGTACTATTGCTTTAATATAGTGACCAGGGAAGAAGGAGTCCCTCAAGCCGTTTTGATAAGAGCAGCCGAGCCCATAGGAGGCTTGGAGCTAATGGCTCAAAATAGATTTGATAAGTCATATAAGCAGTTGAACGAGAAAGAAATAATTGGACTGACCAATGGCCCGGGAAAATTGTGCAGGGCATTATTGATTGATAAAGGATTAAATGAAGAAGATTTATGTGGGAGCAGGCTGTATATAGAAGAAGGGGAAAATGAAACCTTTAGCACAGTATCGACTAAACGGGTAGGAGTTGATTATGCTGAGGAAGCGAAGGATTATCCTTGGAGATTTTATATCGAACATAACAATTATGTGTCAGTAAGACCTATTCGGTCTGGCCGCCTTTAGTTTGGAGAGATTATGACGTTAAATGAAAAGGTAAGTTCCACATTTTAGAGAAGGCTAGAAAATGCAAGGCTTACGTCAACACAATATAACTTTACGAAGCGGGAAAGGGGCTATATAATGGTATTAAAGATGTCGTTGGGCGG
>JAEWCM010000075.1 GCA_023390635.1 Bacillota bacterium | reverse complement strand
TCTTCTTCCGCTGAGTGGTCCATGAACCTTCCCTGCCGTCAAAAATCATTCTGGCCACCGTATGGAGGAGGTTAATGCTCTCCCCTTTCAGATGGATGGTCTGGAGAAGGAAGATCCCTCCCGGTCTTCCTCCCATGCTTCTGCCCTGAGCGATGGCCACCAAGTCCTGCAAGCTGTCCTGCAGGGCTTGCAGATAACCGCTCCGGTCTTCATTTAAAATCACCAAGTCCACAAACAGGCCTTTCCGGCGCCAATACTCATGCATAATGATCAGTTGGTTCACTAAAGAAAGGTGTTCGCTATTGTTCACTTTGACCAAAACAACCGGCCAGTCACCTGATATGCCATGGGGCCAGAGATCAGGCTGGCCCATATGGTTACTGCGCAAAATACCTTCCAAGCTTCCCCTTTCTGGGTGCCGGTAGACCAAACCGCTTCCCAAGGCCAAAGCCTCATTCGCTTCCCCTGCCGAGAGGTTCAAATGCCTCAGTTCCATCTGACTGTGGGTCCAGGCCAGTTCAAATGCTCTTTGCACCGCAGACGGTTCACGGTACTTTTCGGCCAGTGCCATGGCCTCTTCCCTGCTCTCGGCGATGCCGGTGGAGAATGCCATGCGCAATGTCTGCCCGGGGCGGATTTTTACCCTCTGGCGCAGACTCATGATCGGATCAAGCACCTCTCCCGTCGTATTGGACAAAGGCTGGTTCGGCTCCAAAGCCTGTGGATGTTCCAGATCCCGGCCCCGGCCGATAAACCGCATCCGGTCGGTTTCATATTGAATCCCCCCTGATGCTTCACCTTCTGAAGCCAGGGTATGCATCATATGCCATGCAGGCTGGTTTTCCTGTCTGGCTCTCCGGGAAGCCAGCAAAGCATGATGGGTAAACTCGGTCTGGACGAATAATTTGGCAAAGGCCGGATGAGCCAGATCCTCATTCTGTCCGCACAGCACCACCTCCAAATAGCTGGTGATTTCCACTTCACGGACAGACTGGCTGTGATTGGTTAGAGAGATGCGCCGGATTTCCACCTGATCCTCCGGAGACACGGCCACCTCCGTGCGGGTGACAAGATTCCCGTCCCTGCGGCAGTATTCCACTCGGTCCGGAGCGTAAGTCACCTGATAATTCTCGCCCTTGGAACGGCAGGGGTGATAAGCCGCCGACCACACATCACCGGAATTAAGGTTCTGAATATAGAAATAGCTTCCCCACCGGTCCCGGGTCTCATCTTCCCGCCAGCGTGTCACGGCAATATTTTCAAAGCGGCTGTACCCTGAGCCTGAATTGGTCAGCATTACACTGTATTTGCCGTTACCGATCAGATGAACGGAGGGAACTAATGTATGGGGTGTATCCAGGGAGAGGAAGGATTTGCCTTCCGCCATCACCGGCTGATAATGTTCCTTTCTGCCGGGAATTTCACTGGGAGGAGGTACAATCTTTTCCATGCCCGGTAAACGCTCCTGCAGCAAGAGCTCTGCTCCCTGAACTGCGGCATGGGCGTGAAACCGCTCCTGGAAGCAGTTATCATGCAAAACATTGGTAAGGGCCAGCAGGCTCATCCCCTGATGATGGGCCATGAAACTCTGTACCACCTGATATCTCTCTCCGTTGCGTACCCGCTCAGGAGTATAATCCACGGCTTCATAAAGGCCAAAGCGTCCCAGGAACCGGTTCATTTGCTCCAGGTTTTCATAAGCAGTGCGGGGCGCGACCATTAAAGCCAGAAAGGTCGCATAGGGGGCAATCACCTGATCCTGGATCAACCCTCTTTTCAATCCCAGTCCAGGCACACCGAAAGCCTTATACTGGTAGTTGAACTGGGCATCAAAGGCATGAAACCCGGACTCGGAAATTCCCCAGGGAATATTGAGTTTGCGCCCGTAGAGGCGCTGAATTTCCACCACCGAGCGATAGGTCTCATCCAGGAGCGTGCGGGGATAATTGCGCATGATCAGCAGGGGCATTAAAAACTCAAACATCGTACCGCTCCAGGAAACCAGGCTACGCTTCCCCTCCACCTTGGTCAGAGAACGGCCCAGGCGGAACCAATGGCTTTGCGGAAGCTCTCCTTTGGCAATGGCAATAAAGCTGGCCTGCCTGGCCTCCGAAGCCAGCAAATCATAGTAGGAAGAGTCCAATTTGCCTTCTCCTACCCGGTAGCCAATGGAAAACAGCCCCCTTTGCTCATCGTACAAGGGCGTAAAGTTTGTGCGGTCGATATAACCCTGCAGCCGTTCCTGAAGCCTTTCCGCCAGATCCTCCTGCGCCCGCAATTTCTCCTGATTATTTAACCCGCTAATTTCCGCTCTCAGAGCTGCTATCATCTCCTGCAAACGGGCTCCCCAGTATTTCCCTTCCGTATGGAGCTTAGGGTGGCGGTGCAAATACTCAGCCAAATGATCTTCATTCACTTGCAAAAATTCTGCCAGTTTTATCAGATCAAGCTCCTCTTTGTTTAACCACTGATCCAAATTTTCCGGTAAACGTTTAATGTCCTCCTCTCCCGCTTTTTCTTTGTCCATATAGCGGGCAAAAAGGGCATAAGTATCCTGCAAGCCCTGAATATGCTTTAGCTCCACCCTTGGATGAGTCATCATGTCCCTGATCCCGGATTGGAGGGTCAAAAGGTATACCACCAGATTGCCGCTGTCGACAGCAGAAACATACAAAGGCTGCAAAGGCTGCAGACTTCTCGTATCATACCAGTTGTATAAGTGCCCATTCCATTGCTCCAGCTCATCCAGCGTATCCAAAGTCTTTACCGTACGCTCCAATACGGCGCTGGCCGTTAAATAACCAAAATCCCAGGCGGAAACACCGGCCAGCAAGGACAGCCCTATGTTGGTGGGAGAAGTACGGTGAGCCACCCCGTTCGGCGGATCAATCTGCACATTATCAGGGGGAAGGAAATGCTCATCTTCATTGACAAATTGCTCAAAGTAACCCCATATCCGCCGGGCCATCAAGCGCAGTTCCCCTGTCTGCTCCGAATTAAGTGCTTCCTCCTGTTCGGATACCGGTAAACTGGCCCGGTAAGCCCATAAAGGGCCCAGCAGCCAAACCAGGGCCGCCAGACTGAAGATCCAGGCGCCCTTGTTGTTCATACCCCATAAAAGAGCAGTGACGATCAAGGCACTGCCCCACCCCGGCAGCATCCGGTAGTAAGCATTGGCCTGACTTAAGATCAGATTTCTTTCCACATGATCAGCTGTCTGCCATTCTAAAAGGTTTTTATGGCTGATAAACTGCCGGTAAAGACTGCGGACAATCGCATCCACCATCATCCAGGCCTGGTAAGGAAGCATGGCAAATTGCCAGGCACTCTGCATCAATCCGTCGTTAAAAGCACATTTCCACTTGTCTCTTTCACTGTGGCGCCAGCAGTCCGGCAAAAGACCGATCAGAACAGGCCACAGGAAACTGAATAAAACAAGCCCCAGCCACAGCCAGCTCTTTCCCGGCCAGAAAGCCACACCCAGGCAAAGTAAAAGGTACTGGGCCGGGCTTTCCAAACTGCGCCTCAAATTATCGCCGATCTTCCATTTTCCCTGCCAGGGCAGCGCTGATTTCAACCAGCGGATCAGCTGCCAATCCCCTCTCACCCAACGATGCAGGCGGCTGATATAGCTGAAATATTTGCCCGGATAGCCGTCGAGCAATTCAATATCGGAAGCCAGCCCTGTCCGGGCATATAAGCCCTCCAGCAGATCGTGGCTGAGCACAATGTTTTCCGGAAAGGCACTGCCGGTTAATTGGTGAAAAACCTTCACATCATATATGCCTTTCCCGGTAAAGATGCCCTCTCCGAACAAATCCTGGTACACATCGGAGATAGCCTTGGTATAAGGATCAATTCCCGTGCTGCCGGAAAACAGCCGGGCAAAAGGGCTGGCCTCGGCCGCCAATACGGAAATGCCGATCCGGGGCTGAATAATCCCATAACCATGCTCCACCCTTTTGCCGTCCTGACTGAGGCCCGGTGCCTGCAAAGGATGGGCCATCGCCCCGATCAGTTTATGGGCTCCGTCTCTCGGCAGCTGAGTATCGGCATCCAGGGTAATCACATAGTGAATCCGGGTCAGAAGAGAAAGATCGCCTTCCTGGATATCGTAGGTCGTTTCCTGATCACCGAGCAATAAGCGGTTGAACTCCAGGAGCTTTCCTCGTTTTCTCTCCCACCCCATCCAGGTTCTTTCCCCATCGTTCCACTGCCTGCGGCGGTGAAAAAAGTAGAACTTATCCTTGCCGTACTTTTCCTGCAGACTTTTAACCTGACTTAAAGCCTCGGCAATGACCGACTGATCCCCTTCCGCTTCTTCAGACTCGGCATCTGTAAAATCCCCCAGCAAAGCAAAATGGAGACCATCGTCCTGATTGGCCAAATAATATACTTCCAACTGCCGGAACAGTTCCTTGACCCGCTCAGGATCAGGGAGCAACGTTGGAATTACAATCATCGTGCGGTACTCCTCCGGAATACCTTTTCCAAAATCTAATTTAGGGAAAAATACCGGAGGTAAAAAGCGGGTAACCGCAGCATTGATTCCGGACATGACAATTGTGCTGAGGGGAATCGCGCTGAGTAAGGCAATTGCCAGCCAGCCGCCCCAGCTTTGGGGCGCAGAAAAATATGTCACCAGGATCACTAAGGTCACCCATAAGGTAAAAAAGCTGCCGACATAAAGGCCTTGGGACAAACCCGAATCTTTCCGCTTAAACAGGTCATAACCGATATGGGCTTGTGCAGGTTGCTCCGGATCAGATCTGGATTGGGCCTGTTTGATAATATTTTGAGCCACCAGCAATTCGGGAATCTTATGTTTGCGGCTCAGCTTCTCAATTTGGTGACGATAAGCATCCCGGGAATCAAAATCCATCCGGGCATAAATATTCCCCGGATCGGTTTTCAGAAGCTGTTCTACACAACTGATCTCCTCAAAAAAGATCGGCCATTCCTGGGCATTCAAAAATTGCAGACTGGTAATCGCATGACCCATCGAAACCTGACAGGCTGCCTGCTTTTGATGCTCCAGACCGATCAGGTCCTCAACCGTGCTGTTCTGCCTGAGTACAGCCTTGTCAAGCCACTCTGAAGCAAACTTCCCCTCCGTGCCCAATTCACGCAGACGGCGGGACAAGCGTTCCACAAAGGTGGGGGAAAAATGCCCTTCCTCTGTCAGGTCCTCAATGGTTTCAGGAAAGGTGCTGCTTTCCAGCCCCAGGGACAGATTGGCAAAGAACTTCTCCGCCTTTTCCCGCTCCCGCAATGTGATGATCACTTCTGCCGCCAGCCACCTGATATTTTCCAGCAGGATCACGCGCAGAATAATGGGGATCGCCCATATCTCGGCACTTGATAAGGGAATCACCTTTTGATAAGCATTGATAAACTCTTTAAGGCTTTTTTCCTGCAATTGACTGTCCGTATGTTCAATTAGTTCCGTCATGAGGGCTAAAATCCGCGGGAATCCTTTATATTCTCCTCTCTCTAAGGGAAAGAGGCGGCGTTCGTAACTGGCAGGCATATTCTTTTTTATGTCTTTATCCAGATCCTTCAAACGGTAATAATTGTCCAAAAACCATTCGGCAGCAGGAATAAGGTCCTTGGTCTTATAAGTATAATCGCTGATCTCGGCATAGGCTTCACGCAGACAACGCATATTTTCCTCAACACCCGGTCTGAGTGATTCAGTTTTCCCTATGCCTGATTCCAAATGGTTCTGGGCAATGTTCTCGGCATGTTCCCGCAGTTCATCAAGATTTAAAACTACATCCCGTAAAGGTCTGTCAGTGAATCCTTTAAATCGTTTCATGCATCCTCTCCGCGTTTCTCTATAATCTTGTTACAGCATTTTTAGCAGTATCCCCCAAAAACTGCGGAAAAATACCGTTGTAACGCAGAAAGGCAAGACGGAAAGCAGATGGAAAGATCAGACGCCAACGCAAAAACAGTCTTCTACTTGCCGAAACAAATAGAAGACTGTTTATAACTATGCAGAAAAGAATCAGCCGAACCGTTCCTCAAATTCCTCTATGGTGAGCAATACTTGCCTGGGTTTGCTTCCTTCGTAGGGCCCGACAACCCCCTGCTCTTCCAGCATATCAATCAAGCGGGCAGCTCTCGAATACCCCAGTTTCATCCGGCGCTGCAAAAAGGAAGTGGAAGCCATCTTTGTGGTAATGAGCAGCCGGCCTGCATCAACAAAGAGTTCATCATCCATCGTGCTGTTATCCTCATTTTTAGCACTGCTCTCAGCAAATAAGTGCTCCGGATCCAAATATTCAGGTTTGCCCTGGCCTTTCCAGTGCTGGATCACCCGATTCACTTCATCATCGGTGACCAGGCAGCCCTGAACTCTCACCGGTTTATTCAAACCTTGAGGTGAATAGAGCATATCGCCCCGGCCCAGCAATTTTTCCGCTCCGGTAGCGTCTAAAATCGTCCTGGAATCAATTTGTGAAGTCACAGCAAAGGAAATCCGGCTGGGGATATTGGCCTTGATTAATCCGGTGATCACGTCCACTGAAGGACGCTGAGTCGCTATCACCAGGTGGATGCCTGCAGCCCGGGCCATCTGGGCCAGGCGGCACACCGATTCTTCCACTTCTCCTGCTGCTACCAGCATCAGGTCGGCAAGCTCATCGATAATCACTACAATCAGGGGCAGAGCCGGACGGCCTTCAGGATCTGTCTTTTCCTTTAAAGCATTATACCGCTCAATATCCCTTACCCCTGCTCCGGCAAACAGCTCGTAACGGTTTTCCATTTCCTTGACGATCCAGCGCAAGGCGGCAGACGCTTTTTTCGGGTCGGTTACCACCGGGGCCAATAGGTGGGGGATGCCGTTATAAAGATTGAGTTCCACCATCTTGGGGTCAATCATTAAAAACTTTACTTCGTCCGGCGTGGCATTAAAAAGAAACGAGTTGATCAATGACGTAATACAAACACTCTTCCCTGACCCGGTGGCTCCCGCTACAAGAAGATGAGGCATCTTTGCCAGATCACCGATCATCGCCTGATCAGCAATATCCTTGCCTAAAGCAATGCGCAATTTGGAAGGTGATTGACGGAAAGCCTGTGTTTCCAAGACTTCTCTGAAAACCACAGCTCGCGGCTGTTTATTGGGCACCTCAATACCAATCGCCGATTTCCCCGGAATCGGCGCCTCAATTCTTACATCTCTGGCTGCCAAAGCCAGAGCAATATCATCGGATAAATTGACAATCTTACTGATTTTTACCCCCGGTGCCGGAGCCAGTTCATAACGGGTAATGACTGGTCCCCGGGCTACCCGGATCACTTTCGCCTTCACACCAAAGTCTTGCAGCACATTTTCCAACTGTTGGGCCGTATTGCTTTCTGTCATGGGAGCAACTGGAGGAACAGGCTCAAGGAGGGCAAATTCAGGGAGATCCCAATGTACCGGTCCTGTCTTAACTCTCTCATGTCCATGGCTGCCTGATGCCTCTGGCATAGGCAAAATGGGCATCAAATTTTCTCTGATTTCTTTATTTCTATCAGCATCCCTATCGGCCGCAGATGGATTAGTTATCTTATGCTCACTCACACAAGGGATTTGAAGATCAGATGGGGAAATCTCCGCAGCGGGAATTACCGGTGCCGTGTTTGCCGCAAGAACTTCCGCAGCCGCAGCCGTTTCCAGTGCCGCCTTTGTCTCATCATCGATCCTTTTCTTCCCGGCCTCAACCGCTTCAGCTTGGATCTTTTCTCTTTCTTCTATCCATGCTGTCCACTTTCCCGGTCCGGCACTTTCTTCCGGGAGGGGGCTCTCCACTTCTCTGAGTGGAATCGTATCCTCTATCGACAGCTCTGGCTCTACCGGCTCTACATATTGGGGAGGAGAAAACGGTTTCTCCGCTTGCCTTCCTTCCCAATATATCCGATCAGAAAAAAGCTCATGACCATTCCATCTGGGAGCCTCAGGAGAAACAAAAAGCTTTTCCTCCTTGAAGCTTTCACGAATAGGACGGTCTTCATTTCCGATTTCGTCCTTCACTTCCGTATCTACAGTTAAGAAATAGTCCTTCATTCCCTGCAGTGAATCAATTTTTTGGGTAAAGCGTACCAGAGGCTTTTCCCCTTCGCCAAAATATGTAGGAAAACTCTTCCCCATTTCAGTCAGATCCATGGGCTGAGCAGGTTCTTTTACTTCTGCCCATTCATCTGAGGTAAAATATTGATCAAATCCCTTTAGCGAAACCAATTTGGTAGCAGGAAGAGGAACCCCTTTATTGGACAGAATCTCGTCCAGATGGTCAAACTCGGCACGGTTAATCTTTGTCCTGCTGCGCTGATTCCCCTTATTAATATTATCACTATGTTTCCTTAATTCATCCCGATAAACTCTCTCGGCGATTTCCTCCTCTTCTTCCTCCCAATCTGTTTCCCTTTCTGGTCTGCCTTTGGCCATAAACCAGGTTAAAAGACTCAGTACAAAAAGAACGAAAGGCCCCAGTGCTGCAAAGCTTCCTAATAAAAGTTGAAATCCTCCGAAGACAGCTTTTCCCGGACCGGAAAAGCCAAAGGCTCCCAATAATCCCAAGAAAGCAGCTATCAGCAGAATGATACTCACAAATCTCAATATCACTTGAGGGAACTTTTTCTTTGTCACATTCCCACCTCCAGCCTTTATTATGTGGGATAGCTCGAATCCTGTCAAATCGTAAAAGAAAGCCGCTATCCCAAAAAGTTCCTGCCAAAGCTGGCAAGAACTTTTTCATGCACATATTTTATTAATTAATCATTTTTTTATTGGAAATCAGGTTAATAACTCAATACCACACCACGCTGATTGGGCAAATAGAAAGTCTCTTTGCTGATTTCTCCCGATTCATTGAGCAGGACCTGACCTGAGTATAAAAAGTGTTCTTTGGTCCAATAACGCAAATCGATAAAATCCACTTCCCACCCATTGTCACTGGAAGGACGAACCACCAAATGATAATAAGGTGTAAACTGAGTAAAGATAGTGGCTAAATTCCCGTCCATGGCCTCTTGAATATGAGGATCTTCCTCATCCCAGCCAGGCAACGTTTTCATAATTTTAGGGGTTCCCCATTTAAAGTTTCCATAGCTTACTTCATCTGGTCCGGTAACAATAAAGTTCCAGCTAAAAGGTCTGTACATTACAGGAATCACCTTGATCCTGCTCTTGTCCTCAATTTCGTATTCTTTGGCCAACCTGCTTTTCACACTATTTCGTCTTAGCTCCCGGACAATCAGATACAGCCCGGCTAAGAGCATGGTGGATACCGTAGAAACTTGAGCAAGGTCAGGTCTCTGCACCGACACGATTAAAGAAGTAATGAAAAAGGAGCATATCACCGGATCGGTCAACATCACCATATCCACTGTAAATTTCTTGCGTAAGAAAGGCCAAAGCAGCTCTGCACCATAGGAATTGAGAATATCCGTAATCCCATGAGACAATGTTCCGACCAAGGTCCAGATAAAGATGGTAGTCCATGACGTCGTGGGAAATATGGCGTAAAGGAGTGTGCTGAGGGTTAAGGCCATACCTCCTAAAGCGAGCACCGAATGGCTGGCTCCACGATGCTTTAACAGATAGTTTAATCTTCCTTTAACATGGGTCACAATATCCAGATCCGGCAACATGGCACCTAGTGTACAACCTAAAAAAACTGGATCATTAAGCTGTAAAGGATGACCAGATAGAGTACTCAAAGCTGCACCTATTAATCCATGCGTAATAGGATCCACAGCACGCACCTCCACCTAAGAATTATTCAACTTCATCATCATAGCATACAAATGTGTCTAAATCATGTGCAATTTCTTTGCAATTCATTAATATAAAAACTCTAATACCAAAACTAAGATGTCCGTTCATAATTTGGAAATTCAAACACTGCCGTTATTCTATTGTATGTAGATTAACGTGAATTCCGTTACTGACTTCTTCAATGCCCGGAATTAAATGACCGATCTTCGCCGCCTCTTCCTTTTGTTCATGCGTATATACCTGACCGCTTAAATAAGCGATTCCTTCCCGAACAAAGGCCCTGATTTGTCCTGAATTCAAACCATGCCGGCCCAGTTCTCCCACGAGTCTTTCCGTCAATTGAAAATCCTCTCCCTGCGAATCGTGGCGGGCAATGACATCGCTGACCACAGCTGTCACACCGGGTACCTGATAAGCCACATCCACGGCCCATTCAATGTCTTCCCGGTTATTTAAATAACCCTTCAATGTCACCACGCCATTGTGAGCCGTGGTTTTTATTTCCTGGGCATTGACCCATGGCGATTCTACAAAGGCATCCTCCACCCGATTCACTAAGGTGGCGTCATCAACCCTGTTTAAACTCATTTGGATTTCACTGCGTACTTCCTTTACCCCCTGGACACAGCCTGCCATTTGCACCGCTTTTCTGACCCCATCCTGAGTTTCTATATGTCCCAGCAAAACAGCCACACCTTTATTCACCCGGCAGCCAAGACTGGCAAGTCCAGGATAAACCGAATTCTTAAAAAGCTTGATGATCTCTCCCTGGATTTCCTGATCGGTAATTTTTCCGTTCATCACCACTGTTAAAGAATTATCCACTCCTTTGATTCCTTGAATCCGGGCGATCCTTTCCCCAATAAAGGTTTTTTCCGCCATCGTATTCACCATTCCCCATAAAGAAACCTTGCCTTCTCTGAGTTCCGCCTGGATTTTATTTTTATCTTTTCTGGTGTAAACCTCCAGAATTTGATCTAATTTAGCCTGGGTTTCATTCTCTGATTTAATATGATCCATGCTTTGTCCTCCTGTTCAACGTTAGTTTAAATTTGAATTCTTCTTAGCTTTCCTCTTAAAGTAGACTTTTATCACTTAAATTTTATTTTTATATTCCCTGTTAATAAAACAAAATGACGATAGCCAAATTGTTAAATAGTAGTTGACACTTTCTTCATTTTTCGCTATAATTCAATTCGTGTCCTAGCGCTTCTTAAGTGAAAATTATATTTAGGGGATTAGTTTAATGGTAGAACAGCGGTCTCCAAAACCGTTAGTGTGGGTTCAACTCCTGCATCCCCTGCCAAGGTAAATATAGACGCCGCAACGTTTTGCGGCGTTTTTTTATTTTTTAAATTGCATATCCCCTGTTCCACCATGGATACCCCGAAAGGGCTCAAAGACTATGAAATTACAGCACTTTGATTTTCTTAATAATATACTTATGGAAAAACCATTCTCCAATTGTAATTATGATAGATGAAACTAAGGCAATTGAAGCCCACGGATAGAGAGGGGTATACCAATAATTTCCGAATCCCCAAATTACAATTACTGCTAACATAAAATCGGCAATAGTAGTAGTAATGTTACCAAACCTAGGTAAAATTATTAAATCACCTAATAAATAAGCAAATATAGTTAAAATAAGGCTCATCATAAATATACTTAGAAAGGTCAAATCCAAATCATAAATAATGCGTTGGATAATATATAAGACTGCAAAAACCATAATAAACTTAATAATTAAAGCTGTAAGATGTCTCATAATTCACTCCCTTTCATTTATTCGTCCTTAATTATTACCACTGATTTGAATTTAATACATTACTCAATGATGATTTCATCAGATATTTATGAAAAATCATACCAGCTGCAACTGGTTAAAACTTTACCCGAAATCGGCTCATATTTTCTAGTAGCAAGGATATAAAAATAAAGAGAGCTGTGCTATTGCCAACCTTCCACTGGCAATGACTCCGCATACGTAGCGCAGCTCTCCCTTTTTAATTAATGCAATAAATTCATTTATAATCAGCCTTTATTATTAAACTTGATTTATTGGGAAAGCTAATTTAGATTTCAATAAACAAAATTTAGGAGAAAAATGATGAGTACACACAAAAAAAGCTTAGATAATCCCGCAGACCTTTCAGGACTCAAGACCGATATGGAAGTGGCCCAGGAGCTGGGTGAACTGAAAGAACAGTTTCAGCAAATGCAACAGACTATCGCTAATCTACAGTCAACATCTCAACAATCTGCCGGCTCTTTAGGAGCGAATCAAGGTCAGCAGCAACTTACTCAACTTTTTGAACAAATGAGCCAATTTAAAAATCAATCCCAGCAGGAACAACAACAATCCTTACAACAATTACAGAGCTCAATCGAACAAGCGGTACAAGCCTTAAGTCAGGCGAATCAATCCATCCAATCTTCTCAAGTATTGACACAAATGCATACTTTTATTGACCAGGCTCAATCCCAGCTTCAGTCCATGGGGCAAGGTGGTGCGCAGCAAGGAACCCAACAAAGTTCATTGCAGGGATCAAGTCAACAGAGTTTAATACAAGAAACACAGCAGGGTTCGCAGGGTTCAATGCAGGGGGCACAACAAGAAACACAGCAAGATTCTAATTTCCAGCCTAGTGGCTTTGAAGGTTAATTGAGAATAACCAGTACAGCGCTTCTTTAATAAACTTAATATATTAATAAAAAGGAAAGCTCCCCATTCGGGGAACTTTCTTTTTATTTTAATTTGTCCGAATCATTTGTCCCGGATATATTCTATTTGGATTAGATATTTGTGGATTGAGTCTAATTAGACGCTCTGTACTCGTTCCAGTTTTTCTAGCAATTTTGTGAAGGGAATCTCCACGACGAACCATATAACCCATTCCAACATCCCCCTATAAAATACAATTTCTGTTAATTATATGGTTGAGACAATTTTAAACGTGCAAGTACATTGCCAACATTCATTAAAATAACTATTTTAACTTTTGCAGTCTCATTATTTTCTCCAATCTTTTTGTATCAGCAATAAACTAACCTTCGTGTTTAGTTTAACCAATGTACTGGCAAATTATCGGAAAAAGATCTGCGGCATGAAATTATGAATAATAATTCAGAATTAAATATTTAAAAATGATCAACCTAAGTAAAGTAATATTTACAGGAAAGGGTTGATTTGGATGTTTAAACATGAAAAACAAATGCTTCATGAAGTTAAAGTTGACCGCCCTAACCCTAATTTTGCAGCTCTTATGCTGGAACA
>JAEWCM010000200.1 GCA_023390635.1 Bacillota bacterium | reverse complement strand
CCACGGAGGAGATGCTGGAGGAGTTCTCTTATTTAGGGGCGGAAACGGCCATGGAAGTGGTGGTGCAGACCCCTAAGATGATTGCGGACCAGATTGAAGTATTGAAGCCTTTCCCAGATGATTTGTTTTCTCCCACCATTCCCGGTGCGGAAGAAAAGATTGAAACCATGTCCTGGGAGCGTGCTCATGAACTTTACGGGAAAGAGCTTCCGACTCCTGTACAGGAGCGCCTGCAGAAAGAGTTGAATTCTATTATCGGCCATGGGTTCTCCGTACTCTATCTGATTGCCCATCTCTTGGTGAAAAAGTCCAATGAAGATGGTTATTTGGTAGGTTCGCGAGGGTCGGTCGGTTCGTCGCTGGTGGCGACCATGACGGGAATTACGGAAGTAAATCCTCTCCCTCCTCATTATCGTTGCACCAATCCCGATTGTTTGCATTCCGTTTGGATGGATGACGGTTCAGTGGGTTCAGGAGCGGATTTGCCCGATAAAAACTGCCCCAGTTGCGGAAAGGAAATGGCGAAAGACGGGTACGACATTCCCTTTGAAACTTTCTTAGGTTTTAAAATGGACAAGGTACCGGATATTGACCTTAATTTCTCCGGAGATTACCAGCCGAGAGCTCATAAATTTACAGAAGAACTGTTTGGCAAGGAATACGTTTTCCGAGCAGGAACTATCGCGACGGTGGCGGAAAAAACAGCTTTCGGCTATGTGAAAAATTATCTGGCAGAGAGGAAGATCAATGCCCGTTCTGCCGAGGTCCAGCGCTTGGTGGAAGGATGCACCGGAGTGAAGCGGACGACGGGGCAGCACCCCGGCGGTCTGATGGTTGTGCCCAAAGAATGCGATGTGTATGAATTTACCCCCTTGCAGCGGCCGGCGGATGATACCTCATCAGATACCATTACTACTCATTTTGATTATCATTCCATTTCCGGAAGATTGGTAAAGCTGGATATTCTTGGACATGACGATCCTACGGTGATTAAGATGCTGGAGGATTTGACCGGGGTCAATGCCAAGGGCATTCGTTTGGATGATCAAAAGACCATGAGCCTGTTTGACAGCCCAGAGGCCTTGGGAGTGAAGACAGAAGAGATTCGCTCCAAAACGGGAACCTACGGAATTCCTGAGTTTGGGACTAAATTTGTGAGACAGATGCTGGAGGATACCAAGCCCAAGACATTTTCCGATTTGGTGCGGATTTCCGGTTTATCTCACGGTACCGATGTATGGTTGGGTAATGCTCAGGAGCTGGTGCGCAGCGGGACAGCCACCATTTCGGAAATCATTGCCTGCCGTGACGATATCATGGTTTATCTGATCTATAAGGGGCTGGAACCTTCCAAAGCCTTTAAGACCATGGAAAATGTGCGTAAGGGCAAGGGGCTGAAGGAGGAAGAGATCGCCGACATGCACGCCCACGATGTGCCTGAATGGTACATTGAGTCGTGCCAGAAGATTAAGTATATGTTTCCCAAAGCGCATGCCGTAGCCTATGTGACCATGGCTTTCCGGATTGCCTGGTTTAAGGTAAATTACCCTGAGGCCTTTTATGCTACTTTCTTTACGGTTCGGGCTGACGAGTTTGATGTGGATATTGTGATTCAGGGCCGGGAAGCCTGCCGCAAAAAAATCGACGAGATTGAGAGCAAGGGCAATGAGGCTACCGCTAAGGAAAAGAACCTGGTAACCATTCTGGAATTGGCGGTAGAAATGTATGCCCGCTCCATTAATTTGCTTAGGGTGGACCTGTGGAAGTCTGAGGCGACCCGCTTCCTGATTACTCCTGAAGGACTGCTGCCTCCCTTTGCTTCCTTACAGGGATTGGGTAATTCAGCGGCCTGCAATATCGTGGCTCTGCGTAATGAGCAGGGAATTAAGTCCATTGAGGACCTGCGCACTCAGGCTAAGCTGAGCAAATCGGTGATTGAGATTTTAGATCAGCATGGATCCTTAAAAGGTTTACCTGCTGAAAATCAGCTTTCCCTCTTTTAAAGAGGATATAACTGCCAATCGGAGTTGCATCCTGTTCAGGGGTGTGCTATAGTTAGGAAGAGATTATTTAGATTTATGTGGCGTAACTTTTAAGAGTGGGTTTCTACCCACTCTTTCATTTGTAGTATGCAACCTGATCATGGCGGCGCGTCCGTGCGGCTGTATAAGAAAAGCCCGGAGCGTCTAAAGTATAAGATAAGAAGATTATGAAATCTGAAGTTGAGAATCCATAAGGAGGGGTGACGAGTTTGGCAAATTTGTCGGTAAGTGAACATGTGATAAAGTTATGTGAACCTGCTATTACGGACAAAGGGTTGGAACTGGTGGATGTAGAGTATGTGAAGGAAGGGCCTCACTGGTATCTGCGCTTCTACATCGATAAGGAGGGCGGAGTGGACCTGGACGATTGTGCCGACATCAGTCATGTTGTGGGAGAGATCCTTGATCAAACGGATGTGATCGCTGGCACTTATATGCTTGAAGTTTCATCACCTGGTCTGGAACGTCCACTCAAAAAGGATGAGGATTATATAAAATTCAAGGAAAAGTTAGTGTCCCTCCACACTAAGAAGGCAATCCAGGGTTTTACGGAGTTTACGGGATATCTGCAGGGGCTGGAAAATGGACAGGTGATCCTGGAATATGAGGGTGAAAAAGTGGAAATTCCCAAAGAACTGATAGAAAAAGCTCACTTGGCTTTAGATTTTTGAGAAGAAATCTTTTTCAATATATAGAGGATTAAGCAATAAGGAGGATATGGAAAAAATGAATATGGAGTTCATTGAAGCTCTGCATGAACTGGAGAGGGAGAGGGGAATTTCTGTTGAGGTTATTTTCGAGGCGATTGAAGCAGCGCTGATCTCCGCCTATCGTAAGAATTTTTCATCCCTGCAAAACGTCAGGGTGAGTATTGACCGTGTCACTGGAGAATTTAAGGTGTTTGCCCGTAAAACGATTGTGGAGACAGTGGAAGATCCCCGTACTCAGATTAGCCTAGCAGAAGCTCGGAAAACGGATCCTAACTATAACCTGGACGATGTGATTGACTATGAGGTGACACCCCGCCAATTTGGCCGGATCGCTGCTCAAACTGCTAAGCAGGTCGTTGTTCAGCGTATTCGGGAAGCGGAACGCGGAATGATCTATGATGAATACATCAACCGTGAAGGGGACATCGTTACCGGAGTTGTGCAGCGTTACGAACAAAAAAATGTGATTGTTGATTTGGGTAAAATTGAGGCGATTTTAACCAGCCAGGAACAAATTCCCGGCGAGAAATACCAGTCTTTTGAGCGGATCAAAACCTATGTTGTTGAGGTTAAAAAAACGACCAAGGGTCCGCAAATTATTCTTTCCCGCACTCATCCCGGCCTGATTAAAAGGCTTTTTGAGCTGGAAGTTCCGGAGATCCATGATGGCACAGTAGAAATTAAAGGAGTGTCCAGAGAGGCAGGAGCGCGCTCAAAGATAGCAGTTTATTCTCGTGATCCTAATGTGGATCCGGTAGGAGCCTGCGTAGGTCCTAAAGGTGGCAGAGTTCAAACCATCGTCACGGAGTTAAAGGGCGAAAAGATTGATATTATAAACTATTCCAACGATCCTAAAATTTATGTTGCCAATGCTTTGTCTCCTGCCAAAGTACTGGGAGTCTATCCTAAACTGGCAGAGAAAGTGGCCTTAGTAGTGGTTCCTGATTATCAATTGTCTCTGGCGATTGGCAAGGAGGGTCAAAATGCTCGTTTGGCTGCCAAATTGACAGGCTGGAAGATTGATATTAAGAGTGAATCCCAAGCTGTGGCCCAAAACCTGATTCCAGATGAAGAAACGGATTATCAAGGTTACGATGCTTACAATAACGGCGAGGTTTATGAGCAGGATGGGGAATACTCTGATTATGACGAGTATTCAGATGAGTATGCTGAAGAATATAGCGACGAGTATGAGAATAACGGTGAAGATTACGAGAATAATGGCGAAGATTACGAGTATGATGAATACAGTGAATACGACAGCTACAATGATTATGGTCAATATAATGAAGAGAACAATGGAGAAGCAGAAACTCTTGAAGAGGGCTTACCTACTGAGGCAAATATCACAGAAACAGGTGATACCGGCAGCGAAGATGAGAGTCTGACGGAAAGAGACCGGTCAATGATGAAATATTTTGAAGCAGAAGATAAAGATGCCCGTAAAGAGAAGAAGAAAAAAAAGAAAAAGGGGTGATCATTTGAAGAACAGAAAAATCCCAATGCGTATGTGCCTGGGCTGTCAGCAAATGAAACCCAAAAAAGAATTGTTGAGAATTGTTAAGACGCCTGAAGGCACCATTGAATTGGATCCTTCAGGCAAAAAGAATGGAAGAGGCGCTTATATTTGTCCTCAGCCCGAATGCTTGCGCAATGCAGTGAAGGGCAAGCGTCTGCAAAAAGCGTTTTCTCAGGAGATTTCTTCCGATCTACTGGCCCAACTGGAAGAAAGGATGAGGGGACTGTGATTGAACGAATTCAGAACCTTCTGGGTATAGCGCGGAGAGCGGGAAAGGTTACTTCAGGAGAAGCTCAGGTAGAAGCTATGCTCAAAAAAGGCAAAGGGTTCTTGCTCCTTTTGGCGGAAGACAGTGGTACAGTGCAAAAGAAATTTTCTTTTTGGGCCGACAGCTTGGCGATCCCTGTTATTGTAAATGGGACAAAACAGGAATTGGGGCTGGCAATTGGAATGTCGCCCCGCTCTGTAATATTGATTATGGATGAAGGTTTTGCTAAGGCAATGCTAAAGGCAAGGAGCTGATGGTTGAAGGACTATGGATGTTGAAAATGTGGGGGTGGTTTGATGAATATTCGAGTTCATGAATTAGCAAAAGAGTTAAATACAAGCAGCAAAGTTGTAATGGAAAAACTTAAGGCAATGGGCGTAGAGGTCAAAAATCATTTGAGTGCGGTGGATACGGCAGCAGCCCAACGCTTGCGCGGTCAGGCCGGAGAATCAGGATCAAATTCCGGATCCAGAGAGAAGAGTCATCAAGAAGGAAGAATTCAAGCATCCGGACAGGTCGAGAATCGTCCGCCACAGCAGGGTGGACCACGTCTAGGGATGGAAAATCGTCCGCCACAGCAGGGTGGACCACGTCCGGGGATGGAAAATCGTCCGCCACAGCAGGGTGGACCACGTCCGGGG
>JAEWCM010000148.1 GCA_023390635.1 Bacillota bacterium | reverse complement strand
ATTGTAGTGTGAAGTAACATTAAAGTCTTGTCCTTTGAGGCATCGGGCCATAGCAAGTCAGTTAAATTATTTTTGGAAAGAATATGTCCACGATGATGCAGCAGATAGGCAAAAAGTTCCTGGGCTTTACGAGTCCGCCAGGCAAATTGTTTAGCCTCCTTTCCAGCTCGCAAAGCCAGGTAATTCATACTGCAAATCATATGTATTTCTTCATCAGTTTTCGCCGGTTGACAACCGTTCAACATAATATTGTGTTTTTGCACACGGGACACGGTTTCTGCGATTCTCTGCTTTTGTACCGGTTTCAGTACATAATCAATTGCATTCAGCTCAAAAGCCTCGACCGCATATGTGTCATAAGCAGTGACAAAAGCAATCTCCGCGTCAGGTTGAATATCCATCATCAACTCGGCCAACTCAATTCCATTTTTCTCCGGTAGTTCAATGTCACAAAAAATCAAATCAATTTTCTCTCTCCTTAATACATCCAAGGCCTGCCGCCAATCCCGACATTTCCCCACAATTCTGATTCCGTCCATATCATTAAGTATTTTCTCCATACTGTGTATAGACAGAATCTCATCATCAATTATGATTACCTCCATCAACTTTCGCGTCATCCTTTCACATCAGTTAAAGCTTCCTGCCATAAAAGATTTATATCGGATTATAGTAACGTCTTAATTGCTAAGGTTATTAACATATAAATAAATTTCTAAGATTTAGGATATACAATCTTCTCCAAAAATTCAATTATTTTTTAAGTATAATAACTATTAATCACAAGATTTAATAAAAAAGAAATCTATCCTAAAATAGATTTCTCGTTTCTTAAAGACTAAGATTTACATACATCCTGCCAACCGGACCGAACTTGTTGCTTAACTTTCAAACTTATCAATATATGTCTTTAAGCTCGATGCAGTATCTAAATTATCCGATGTGCTACTTTTAATATGACGTATATCATCTAAAATATTCGAAGTCTTCTTTAAAATGCTTTCTACACTTACCGCACTTTCTTTCATCGTTTCGGCCACCTGACCTGTGCGCTGGGACACTTCATCTGTGGAAGCACTTATCTCTTCTGATGTGGAACTAAGCTCAAGAATCATATCATTAATCAGCTGTGCATCCAAAGCATACTGCTCACCGGTTTTCACTACCTGCTCATAATTAACCAATACATCCTGGTCGATGAAAATTAACACTTGCTGCGTATTATCAACTAAATGATTAACTGAGTTAATCACTTGAGATGAAATGGATTCAATTTTCTTTACAATAGAAGTTGTTCCTTCTGACAGACTTCTGATTTCGTCTGCTACAACAGAAAATCCTCGTCCAGCCTCCCCAGCACGTGCACTCTCGATTGCCGCATTGAGAGCTAGCAAATTGGTTTGGGCTGCAATCTGGTTAATTTCTTGCAGCAAAAGCACCATATCTTCCACTTTTTTAGCTTCTGTTATGGCATTTTCCACATTAGCTTTAGTAACCTTAAAAATCCGTTCTGTTTTTTCTTTGGAACGCACTGACGTTTCTCTTAATTGATGAGCTCTTTCACTCACCTCGTTAGTGGAAATGGCTCCGGACTCAGCCATCTTAGAAATTGAATTGAGTGCCTCATCAATTTCCAAAATAGATTTATTGATTTCATCCGAAAATCCCGTCACAAGTTCCATTGTCTGATTGATGTGACTGGCGTTATTAACTGTCTCCTGCGTATTGGATTCCAAACTTTCCGCAAACTCTTCCAGACTCCGGGTATTTTCCGTCAGCATATCTGTACTGGACTTTGTTCCTTGTATAAATTCTCTGACTTGGGTGGACATTTCATTCAGAGTATCGGCTAAAAGGCCCAATTCATCATTGGATTTTATTTGAATGGGCTGAATGCGAATATGTCCCTGCTCATCTTTACCGAAGGCTTTTATAATTTGTACCAGGGGTGCTGATATTTTCCGACTAATGTACAGGCTCATAATGACTAAGGCGATCAGAGAAACTCCTAAAGCAATCACAGACGTTATTATATTCTTTTTTAGGTTGTTATCTAATTCTACCTGCTTGCTGCTAATAACACTGTCCAAGTCATCAACATAATTACCTGTGCTGATAACCCAATTCCAAGGTGTAAAAAGCTGAGAATAAGCTCTTTTGGGGCTCAATTTACCGGTCCCTTGATCTTGAGGCTTTTCCCACATAAAATCAGTGTACCCGGAATTTTTCTGATTCTTAGCTGCACTGATTACTTCTTTGATCAACTCTACTCCGTTAGGATCCTTTAACTCCAGACGGTTTGTTCCCTCTTGCTCTGGTGATATGGGATGAGCCACTAATATTCCGTCTGTACTGTCAATCCAAAAATATCCGTCATTGTTATATCTCAGTGTCTTTATTGCTTTTTTAGCAGCCTCCTGAGCCTGTGCTTCCGACAAGTTTCCGCTTTTGAACTCCTGATAATATGTATCAACAACGTGAACAGCTGTCTCGACCTCGTTTTTAATCATCTTATCGTAATCATCATAGAGGGTCTGCCTGTTTTGCTTGATTTGATCATTATTGGATTGAACAAGATTAAAAATGTTATACAAGGCAAACAAGCAGATAAGCAACGTTCCTGTAATGACAACACTCAAGGAAATCTTATGTTTAATTTTTCTCATAACTTCTCTCCTACTTCAATTCAATCTGCGACAAATAATACATAATATATCATTATACACCAAAAAACGACAAAAAGGAGGAAATATTATCCTCATTAATAATATTAATTATTCTCCCTGCACCTCAACCAAATGGGCCCAATAACGTTTGGGCATATGATTCATCCGACATCTGGGGTTATTTCTTTCTTTAATAGCCACCGTATCATAAAACTGTTTCCACAGTCTGCGAAATTCCTGCTCCTCCTCACTTGGATCAGGAAGGGTCAATTCATCCACATCAATTAAAGTAGCCTCTCCTGCCTCATGAATAAGAGCCATCTGATGACTTTTGTCATAGATCATAAATTTTTCACCGGAAAAACGTTCACAAAAATGTTCGCTAATGAGGGGCAATATATAGTTTTGTGGCTCAATTACTGATACCAACACCTGATCATAGGCAGAAAAGCGTACAAAACCTAGAAACTTATGACTTTCATTGGTAAGATTGCGTACCGCTCTATAAAGTCCATGTACCCTATCATCAGCCAGCATACTCACAGTCTTCTTTCCATGCTCAAAACCTAAACGCAAAAAACGGTAGATCAGCATCTCTTTTTGCGTTGCGTCAGTAAGATATCCCATCTGCACCATCTTCAGCGCCTGATATGAAATCTTTGCGACGATGCCGCGACGAACCCGCTCCGCCTTAGCCAGATCGGTTTCCACTCGCTTTAAGCACTCAAATAAATTGATATGGGCATCATACAAACGGATATCAAACGGTTCTTCTTTATGAAAATAACTTTCAAAGACACAGCACATCAGACCGTCAAAACTTCCGTCATAAGTATAGATCAGATCTGCCCCGTCAAGCATCCCACCACCTCCTCTCTAGAGATCGCCGGTTCATCAAATAAGCTGAGCTGTTCAGGCTGACCTAAAGGGAGGAGAGCTTTCTGCCCGCTAACCAATGCTCTAAGTGCTCCATCCTGATTAATTCTTAAACCTTCATTCATCTTTCCCCGGCAAGTTATAAAATACTGAGCCCGTTTCAAAACAACTCCCAATCGTTTCAAACCGGTAAAATCCAAAGAGCTGCTACGCCGGGCGACCATAATCCTTTTGGCACTGGTAACACCGATTCCCGGCACTCGAAGAATCATTTCATAAGGTGCTTTATTAATTTCTAAAGGAAACTGCTCCATATGATTGATTGCCCAATTACATTTTGGGTCAAGCATTAGATTAAAGTTAGGATTTTCTTCATCTAAAAGCTCTTCCGCGTCAAACCCATAGTAACGGAGCAGCCAGTCTGCCTGATACAGTCGATGTTCCCGGGCCAAAGGAGGCTTGCTGTTCAGAGTAGGCAAAAGGGGATTTTCAACTACCGGTGTATAGGCGGAAAAAAACACCCTTTTGAGACCGAACTTTTTATAAAGCTGCTCTGTTAGGGTCAATATTTTATGATCGGTATCCGATGTGGCTCCTACAATCATTTGAGTACTCTGTCCGGCAGGTACGAACCTGGGTGCATGTCTGTACCTGATCAAATCAGTGCTGTTTTCTTTTATCCTGTTTCTGATTAAGCTCATCGGTGCGAGTATAGCCTCTTTGGTTTTATCCGGAGCCAAAAGTTCTAAACCTCTTTGAGACGGCAATTCAATATTCACACTCATCCGGTCGGCCAATAGTCCCAGCTTGTCTACTAAATCATTGTCAGCACCAGGAATCGCCTTTACATGAATATATCCGCTAAAACGATGCTGATTGCGCAATAAATCCAAAGCCTTTATCATTTGCTCAGTGGTGTAATTGGGATTCTGAATCACAGCAGAGCTTAAAAACAGTCCTTCAATATAGTTGCGCCGATAAAAATTCATGGTGAGATCAGCCAGTTCAGTCGGCGTAAAAGCAGCACGTTTAACATCATTAGATACCCGATTCACGCAGTATTTGCAATCGTAAATACAATAATTAGTCAGCAGAACCTTTAAAAGTGAGATACATCTGCCGTCTGCTGAAAAACTGTGGCAGATACCACAGCTTACCGCATTGCCCATGCTCCCTCTTTTACCCTTTCTGTCTATTCCACTGGAAGTGCAGGCTACGTCATATTTTGCCGAATCGGCTAAAATGGTTAATTTATCAAATAAGTCCATTGCTTTACCTCACATATTTGCTGAGTTTGATCTTTTCCAGAACTTTTATTCTGTAATCAAGTATATAACAGAACAAATGTTCTTGTAAAGATTTAGTCCCTAGAAAATATGCGATAGTTGACGGCACGTGATTCTAGCACGCCATATTTTTGACGGCTTGTTCTTTTTGCTTCAATCCACATGATTCGCTCACGATATAAAGAGGGCGTTCTCTGGCCTCATCATAAATGCGAGCGATATATTCTCCTCCGATACCGATCATGAGAGAGAGAAATCCGGTGAGGTAGAGTTGCATATCAATCACCAAATCCCATCCTGGGATAGCAAAGGAGAAGAATAACTTTAAAATCAGCATCACCATAGAAAAAATCACACCTGACAAAATCATCAGAGCTCCTGAATAGTTGGCCAACTTCAGCGGCTTGAAAGAAAATGAAGTCAGTCCGTCAATGCTCAGTTTGACCATTTTCTTCAGTGAATACTTGGTCTCTCCTGCCAATCGCTCCTCTCTCTCATATTCAATCGCAGTTTGCCGGAACCCAACCCAACTCACCAGGCCCCTGACAAACCGATTTCTTTCCGGCATACGTTTAAGCTCATTACATACTTTGTGATCCAATAGACGGAAATCACCTGTATCCACAGGAATGTCAATATCCGTTGCCGCATGTAATAAACGATAAAACAAATGGGCTGTCCGCTTCTTAAAAAATGTTTCCCCTTTTCGTTTTGTCCGTTTAGCATAAACCACTTCATAACCTTCATGCCATTTCTGGATCATAGCTGGGATTAATTCAGGCGGATCTTGGAGATCGGCATCAATCACCACGACAGCTGCTCCTGAAGCATAATCCATTCCGGCAGTAATCGCTGTCTGATGTCCAAAATTACGGGAAAAGCTGATCAGCTTTACTGTCTCATCCTGCTCTCGAAACATTTTAATCATCTCTGCACTATGATCTCTGCTTCCATCATTGACAAAAATCAGCTCATAACTCTCCCCCAAAGCTCCCATCACCTGTTTTAAGCGCCAATACGTCTGTTTAATAACAGCTTCTTCATTATAAACAGGAACAACCACCGAATAAATAACCTCGAAATCCATCCATCATCACCCCTCTACCCATTAATGTTAATCTCATACAATCGCGCAGATTTGCTTATACCTCCGCGCAGCGTATTGGTTCCAGATTGCCACATCGCCTGGGGTACTTCCTGCCCGTTTTTACAGATCCATTGTACTACTTCCTGATTGTCTGCCGCATAACTTTGTGAAGATAATAAAAAGAATCTTATTTTTTTATCTGCTACAAGCTCCCTCAGTTTTTCCTCGGTCAAAATGGGATCGGTACCGGAAAAGCCCCCCATGGCCATTACCGCCTTTCCGGTCTGTAATATATAGGGAGCGACCGTAAGGGCCGAATTGTCCATCGCAAGCAAGTACTGCTCGCCGGCATTGTGTTCAGTAACATAACTCAGGAGTTTGTGGTCCACAGCTTCTCCCAGCAGGCCCGGTGTTTTGGCTGCCGAACCTGATACCTTGAGCTGCGGTCCTGCTTCGGGCATAATATCAATTCCTCCGTAAAGCAACGGCGTTGCTGCCCAATACAATGGAGCGGCCAGCAATACAACAAACATGCCACCTGCTGCCACCTGAGTCTTAAATGCTTTTTTACCTGGAAGACAAAGCAGTATGAAGCAAACCACCCCAACAATACCTGCACCTATAATCCAATATAAGCCGATCTGTGAACGATACGGCCATAAGATATAAAATTCGAATATAGCATTCCCTAACAGAACCAGCGGCAATAGCCATCGTTTACCCTGGCTCCGCT
Organism: Bacillota bacterium; assembly: GCA_023390635.1. Classification (GTDB taxonomy): domain Bacteria; phylum Bacillota; class Desulfitobacteriia; order Desulfitobacteriales; family Desulfitobacteriaceae; genus JAEWCM01. The sequence goes on along the minus strand of JAEWCM010000148.1, from coordinate 27,208 downwards.
CTTGATAAAACTTTAACAACTCCGACCAGCCGGCTCCGCTCAGCGAAGCAATGGGCGGTGCCAATGTTATCAGATAATAGGGGTGAAAGAAGCTCGCAATACTGAAAAATCCCATAACTGGAATGAGCCAAGCCAGCCAAAAGATTACCTCCTCATGTTGGAGAGTTATTTTTCTGCCTTTAACTGACAAAATACTTAATCCAGCCATCAAAGCAAACGGCAGGAGCCAACTGATTTGTCCTGATAACTGTGAACTGAACAAGCGCAAGACGCCTGCCGTTCCTGTATTGAACAAGCCACTTTCCCTTGGACTGCCTCCAACCCCTCCAGTTAAGCGAGAAATTCCATTGTATCCAAAGGTCTCATCAATGACAGAGTTACTTTGACTGCTCCCAATATAGGGGCGATCTTGGGCCGGAATGCTGTCCACTGCCACTGCCCAAGAGAAAGATACAAAGATTAATGCTGCTGTTGCTAAAACCAAAACTTTGATTTTTTTCTTGATTTCCTCCCGGAAAGCAAAGAAAAAATACAGATAAAAAGCAGGCAATATCATATAGGCTTCCAGCATTTTTGTATTAAACCCTAGTCCTACGACAGCAAAAGCTGTCACAATCCAGCCCCACTTTCTATTTTTCACACCTTTAAACAATAAACAAGTCGCACTCAGCAAAATGAAAACCAATAAACTATCGACATTATTAGTTCGGCTGACCGCCACTGCCACCGGTGTACAAGCCATGATCAATGCTCCGATTCGGGCTGCTCCTTGCCCAAAAGTGGGTTTAAGCAAAACATAGATTAAGATAACCGACCCAATCCCTGCTAAGGCTTGAGGCAATATTACACTCCACCCGTGGAGTCCAAACAGAGAAGCACTGATGGTTTGCAGCCAAAATGCGACCGGCGGCTTGTCTACGGTGACAAAGCCTGCCGGGTCAAAGGCAGCAAAGAAAAAATTGTGAAAACTTTGCATCATACTGAATACTGCTGAGGTGTAGTAAGAATTAACATAGTTCTTCTGCCAGATACCATAGATGTTTAAGAACGTTGCAAGGATGATGATAGCAACAAGCCATCCATCCAACGTCCAATACTTTTTATCTTTTCCAATTTGCCCGCTCACTTCTGATCACGACTTTCTAAAAGTAGTCTTCGCACCAATTTGTCAGTTAAAATCCCGATTTAATATCTTAATATTTTCATATTTCAATGGCAGCCAAGCGGTTAATGGACGTTTTAATGACTTCCACTGAATGTTTAAATCTAAGCAGTTCCTCTGTCGTTAAATTATACACTCCGATCTCTTTCACTCCGGTACGGTTTAAAATAGCCGGGACACCGCAGAACACATCTTTTTCCCCATACTCTCCTTCCAATAAGGTTGACACGGGAATCATCCTGTTCTCATCATATAAAACAGCTTTGATAATCGCTGTAGTGGCGCTGGCAATCCCATATTGAGTGCTGTTTTTCCGTTTCATTACCTCATGCCCGGCATGGATGGTTCTGTGCACAATATCATCGAGGTCAACGTCTTTAAACCGCTCCACATCATCGGCTAATATTTGGTAGAAATCCTTTCCTCCTGCCCTTACATGAGACCAAGGTACCATTTGAGAATCACCATGCTCACCCATCACATAGGCCTGAACACTACGGGGGTCAATATTCATAATCCCGGCAATGATCTGTTTCAAACGGGCTGAATCCAGGGCTGTTCCTGTACCGATCACCTGGTTCTTCGGCAACCCGGACAGCTGATAGACATAATGGGCCATCGCATCGACAGGATTGGAAACAACAATAAAGTGTCCGTCAAAACCGGCATCCATAATAGGCTCCACAATCGTTTTCACGATTCTGGCCGTGGATTCGAGCATCTCCAGACGGCTCCCGGCTCCGGAAAAAGGTGCGGAAGCGGTAATGACCACAATATCTGCCTCTTTGCAGTCCTTGTAACTTCCTGCCATCACGTGAACATTACGGTTAAGATATTCAATGCTGTGCTGCAGATCCATGACCTCTCCGTAGGCCTTTTCCGGATTGCGGTCAATCAGCATCACCTCGGCGCAGACTCCTTGCAAAGTCAGGCTGAAAGCGATTGAGGCCCCCACATTCCCGGCCCCGACAATAGCAACCCTGCTGCGATAAATTTTCATGCTTCCTATCAGCTCCCCATCTAATAAATAAAGCATCATATACATTCGTTCCGCTTTTAAAAATACCTGCATTGTGAAATTCCGCTCTATTCCTTTAAACAAGAAAGAGACGTTCCCGGAAGGAATCCGGGCAACGTCTCAACACCGTCTTTACTTAAAATTCGTCACAATTGGCTAAAAGTTCCCTGACATAGGTGGGCAAAGCAAAGCTTCCCTTATGAATATCTGTATTGTAGTAAAGGGTTCTTAATCCTAAACCATTCCAGCGCTTTTCATCCAAATGAGTCAAAGGATCATATTGCTTGGAAGCAAAGCCGAATAACCAGTGACCTGACGGATACGTGGGAATGTGGGCCTGATAAACCCGGCAGATCGGAAAGAGGCTGCGGATTAAACGATGGGCTTTTTTCATGGAATCGGCATAATTAGAATAATAAGGGCTCTCATGCTGGTTGACCAAAATACCGTCCGCCCGCAGAGCCTTATAGCAATTCCCGTAAAACTCCTTAGTAAACAATCCTTCCCCCGGCCCAAAAGGATCGGTGGAATCAACAATAATCAGATCATAGGCATCCTCCTTGGAGCGGATAAAGCGTAAGCCGTCCTCAAAATGCAGGTTAACCCTCTCATCATCAAATTTACAGGCTGTCTTGGGCAAATACTTCTGGCAGACATCCACCACCAACTGATCGATTTCCACCATATCGATGGACTCAATCCCTGCATAGCGGGTCAGCTCCCTCACCGTTCCTCCGTCACCGGCTCCGATCACCAATACATTTTTAATGTCCATATTGGTCGCCATCGGAATATGGACAATCATATCGTGATAGATAAACTCGTCTTTTTCCGTGACCATCATCAGTCCATCCAAGGTCAGCATCCTGCCGAATTCGGTCGAATCAAATACATCAATTCTCTGGAACTGACTCTCTCCTGAATATAGGCAGCGCTCCACCTTAATGGAAAAACGGACATTTTCCGTGTGCTCTTCCGAATACCACAATTCCATCTCAGGATACCTCCTATCTCTTTCAAATCACCGGTCCGAATGCCCTGAATCTCCCCCCGACTTATGACATTTCCACGGTTTTGATATTCTCAATATTCATGTCTTCTGTTCCGGTCAGGAAACAGCCCTTGGCTCTGGCATAATTAATATAATCGATAATCTCGCCGGTGATCCGCTCTCCGGGAGCCAGGATGGGGATTCCCGGAGGATAGCACATGACAAATTCGCCGCAGATATATCCGACGCTCTCATTAATCGGCCTGGAACGCTTTTCTGAATAAAAGGCCTGCTGAGGTGTCATCACCACATCCGGATCAATATACTCATGGTCAAACATCTTTGATTTATCATCTTTCTTATAGAGCCGTTTAATTTCAGACAGAGAGGAAACCAAACGTTCCAAAGCCAAATCCCGGTCTCCTACAGAGATAATGGCCAGGATATTGCCGATATCCCCAAATTCGATTTGAATGCCATAGTCATCCCGCAGAATATCATAAACCTCAATCCCGGCCAGTCCGATATCCCGTGTATGGACAGAGAGCTTGGTTGGGTCAAAATCAAACACCGTATCCCCGTTTTTCAACTCGGAAGAAAAGGCATAATAACCGCCGATTTTGTTAATTTCCTCCTGTCCATAACGAGCCAGCCCCACTACTTTCTGAAAAATGGCCTTGCCGTCCAGGGCCAGATTGCGCCGGGAAATATCCAAAGAAGAAAGAAGCAGATAAGAGCCGCTGGTGGTCTGGGTCAAGTTAATCATCTGACGCACATAGCCGGTACTCAGACGTTCATTTTTAAGGAGAAAAGAGCTCTGGGTCAAAGAGCCCCCTGTCTTATGCATGCTTATGGCAGCCATATCCGCTCCTGCCGCCATAGCGCTCACCGGCATACCATCTCCGAAATAGAAATGAGTACCGTGCGCCTCGTCCACCAGCACAGCTATATTATACTGATGAGCCAGCTCGGTGATCGACTTCAGATCGGAGCAAATGCCATAATAAGTTGGGTTATTGACGAAGATCGCCTTGGCATCAGGATGCTCCTTAATCGCCCTGCTCACATCATCTACGGACATACCCAAGGGAATGCCGAGCTGCCGGTTAACCCCGGGATTGACATACACCGGAACCGCACCGCTGATAATCAAAGCATTAATAGCGCTGCGATGCACATTGCGGGGCATGATAATCTTGTCGCCCTGCTTGCACACACTCATAATCATGGCCTGTACGGCAGAAGTCGTACCATTGACCATAAAAAAGGCTTGCTTTGCCCCAAAGGCATCGGCCGCTAACTCTTCCGCTTCTTTAATGACTGAAACAGGATGGACGAGATTGTCCAAAGGCTTCATGGAATTGACATCGACGGAAAGGCACTTTTCCCCCAAAAATTCCGTCAGCTGAGGATTCCCCTTTCCCTGCTTATGTCCGGGCACATCAAAGGGAACCACCCGCATTGCTTTATATTGCTTCAGAGCACCGTAAATAGGTGCCCTCGTCTGATCCAGTGAAGACACCATCTCACCGCCTTTCCCTTAGTAAATGTTCATTCCGCTGAATATCTCGATCATTTCCTTGCGGAGATTGTCGGAGATAGCCAGACGCTGTTTCGGCGGCAGCTCATAGATATCCGTATTAAAAAGATAGTTCTGGAGCTCAATTTCCTTAATCAGCATTTTGGTGTGAAAAATATTAGCCTGATAAACATTGATATCAATGGCATCATATTTCGTCAAGGTTTTATCATCAATATAATCCTGAATCGAAGTAATGTCATGATCCATATAAAGCTTTTTCCCGTCCACATCACGGGTAAATCCGCGGACCCGGTAATCGATGGTAATAATATCCGAATCAAAGCTACCGATCAGATAATCCAATGCATTAAGCGGGGAAACCTGACCGCAGGTAGCAACATCTATATCAACACGAAAAGTGGCAATCGAATTGTCAGGATGGTATTCTGGGAACGTATGCACCGTAACATGACTCTTATCCAGATGACCGACGACCGTATCCCGAGTGTCCATAAGGGAAAATTTTCCAAGATTGCAGGATTCATCAATTAAATCCATCGGCAAAGCCTCTTCCGTCACCAACAAGGTGACACTGGCTCCCTGGGGATCATAATCCTGCTTGGAGATATTGAGGATGTGAGCCCCGATAATCTCGGTAACATCGCACAAAATCTTGGTCAAGCGCTCAGAATTATATTGTTCGTCAATATAGGCAATATAATCTTTTTGTTCCCGCTCACTTTTTGCATAGCAAACATCATAAATGTTAAAGCTAAGTGTTTTTGTGAGGTTGTTAAAGCCGTATAAAGTCAGCTTATTGTTCAACCCTACCATCACGACCTTTCTTATTCACTGTTACAAATAATACGGAATTTTTCGCGAAATATCAACAGCCTTCATTATAACATTTTAAATTTTTTATGGAAGTTAAGCTTTCTGACTTAGCAGCGCTGGGCTGCCGCACTGGCATTCGTGGCGCTGTGCCGGAACCCCGCTGCTTTCAGTAAGTGAACCTCCGGCTCCGCAGGCCACAAATGCGTCGTGTAGCTTAGCGCCCCTCTGCCCAATCCCTCCGCTGTTGTGCGTCAAGCTACCCTTCTCTCTGAGGATTCTTACGCCTTCTTTCTGGGTTCTCAGAATAAGGCCAAGCAATAAATGACCGGAGATGAGCGATTAAAGCCAGTTTGCGACAGTGGAGCGTCATTTATTGCTTGGCTTGCTTACAGAGACTGGGATCACCGCTCTCTGCCCATAAAAAACAGGGCGAGGGTGCCAGGACCGGAATGGGTTCCGATGGTAGGACCGATATAATCCGTCATGGTGATCTCCAAGCCCAACCGCTCTTTGATGAGCTCCCGGATATATTCCAGATCTTCCGGGCAATCCCCGTGACTGACAAAGACCGTTTTATCCTCACCGGTGAAGTTCTTTTCCATATGATCCACGAGGGCGGCAATGGAGTGTTTTCTTCCCCTGACTTTGTCATATTGGATCAGCCGGCCCTCGTCATCCACTTTCAAAATCGGCTTGATATTCAGCACTGAACCTACAAAAGCGGTAGCTTTAGTAACTCTGCCTCCCCGGTACAGATGAAACAGATCTTTTACGGTGAAATAATGGCATACATTCTGTTTATGCTCCTCAAGCCACTGAGCTGTTTCCATAATGTCCGCTCCGGACTTTTGCTTTTCCACCGCTTTATGGACAAATAGGCCCTGACCCAGAGAAGCGCAAAGGGAGTCAACCACTACAATATTCCGTTCCGGATACTGCTCCCTGAGCTCGCTGGCCGCCAGCATTACATTGCTGCAGGTTCCGCTCAGTGCTGAGGAAAAAGCAATGTGCAAAACATCCAGACCTTCTTTCAAGTAAAGCTCGAGAAAATTTTTAGCTTCCAGAGGGGTTGCCTGGGAAGTCTGGGCTGTCAGTCCGTTACTCAGCAGACGGTAAAACTCCGGCGCCTCCATCAGGTGATCGGCGGCCCGGTAAGACTGCCCGTTAATTGTAAAGCTTAAAGACATCAAACCTACTTGATTATCCTTTAAATACGTTATGGGCAAATCACTGCCCGAATCAGTAGTAATCACATAGTCCCGTCCCATACTCATAACCTCTCTCCCCCTAAAATACAATAGCTATTCAAGCAAATATTAATATATAGGACATTTTAAAAGCTGTTCACTAATATCAAAAAACTAAAGAGGATACTGTTCCCCCCTGTGTCGGCAACAATATCCCCTCTGCTCTTTCATCCCAAGTGTTCTATCTCTCTTTTCCGAAAAAGAACAAAGCCACTGTGCCAGGTCCTGAGTGGGCACCGATAGTAGGTCCCACATAGTTAATCAAGATGTTATCAAAGCCCATCCGTTCTTTGATCAAACCGGCCACATACTCGGCATCCTCTAAACAATCGCCATGACTGATAAAAGCGATTTTTTCCCTGTCACTGAAAGATCGTTCCATATCATCCACCATCATGGTCAGAGAATGCTTTCTCCCTCTCACCTTGGAGTATTGCACCAGTTTCCCTTCATTATCCACCTTCAACACGGGTTTTATACCCAGCATTGATCCTACAAAGGCCGTGGCTTTGGTGACCCGGCCGCCCCGGTAGAGATGAAACAGGTTATCAACGGTAAAGTAGTGGCAAAGCTGAAGTTTATTCTCTTCAATCCATTGCGCTACTTCTTCCATTCCCTGTCCGGATTTTTTCAGTTCCACCGCTTTATGTACCAGCAATCCTTCTCCCAGGGAAGCACACAGAGAATCGACGACCACAATCTTACGTTCTGGATACTTAGAAGCCAGCTCTTTGGCTGCCATTGCCGCACTGTTGCAGCTTCCGCTGAGAGCAGATGAAAAAGCAATATGCAGCACATCCAACCCTTCCTTTAAATAGGATTCAAACAGAGCCTCCGCCTCGGCAGGAGTCACCTGAGAGGTCTGAGCCATAGACCCGCTTTTCAGCAGACTGTAAAATTCCTGCGGCGTCATGATCCGGTCCGCTTCCCGGTATGTCTGCCCGTTAATAATAAAGCTTAAAGACATCAGCCCGATCTCATTCTCTTCCAGATAAGACACAGGCAGATCGCTGCTGGTATCTGTCGTAATCACATAGTCTTTAGCACTGTCCATAAATCACAATCCTTCCTGTTTTCCATTGTGCTCCCTGATTTTCCGTCTTTTCCCCTTTTATTGCTCTTACCACAAATTATAGCTATATTTACAATAATATCAAATTTATTAAGCTTAAGTTTTATCCCCTATCTGAGTATCGTTAGCTATTTCGACATCACCGGTAGGAATTCCTTTTATCCTGCCTGAAGTAAACTGCTTTACTGGATAATGATTGGGGCGCTGAGGCAGAGCAGACAAAAATATTTTTAAAGTTTAAAACCTTTTGTAGAATTATCCTGTTATATATAGTGAAGGGTGGTGATGATTTGCCCACAGATTCTGAATTGATCAAGGAAATCCTTGATGGAAGCCAGTCGGCAATGGAAGTGCTGATAAGACGTCATTACAAGGTTGTTTTCGGTTTTATCTATCGGCACCTTGGAGACTACCACACTTCTTTCGACCTTACACAAGAAGTTTTTATCAAAGTTATGAAATCTTTGAAATATTACCGTGAAAGCAATCGTTTTGAACACTGGCTGATCAAAATAGCCGTAAATTGCTGCCGAAACTATTATAGCAGCCGAGAATGCGCCGACAAAGGTCGTTTAGTCCCTTTTGATGAAAAGATGAAGGATTCTAATATTACCAATCTCTTTGACCAGTCATTGAAACAACAGGAAATTAAAAGGGCATTGTTATCCCTTTCCAAGGATCAGAGGGATGCCATAATTCTTTATTACTATTCAGGATATAAGATAAGGGAAATCTCAAAAATAACAGGAAGCAATGAAGCCACTATTAAATCCAGATTGCATCAGGCATTAAAAAAACTCAAGAAGTTATTTGCTGGAGGTGAGTATTTTGCAGAAAAGCGATGATAGGAACCCCTCTGATCAAGTCAAACAATATCTGCTGTCATATCAGATCCCTTATCCTTCCGAGGACGAAATCATGGGTACGATTGATAATTTGCGCCAATATGTTCCTTCAAAAAGAAAGGGCACTGCCTCCCGATATGAGGCCCTGAAACGTATCATGACGGATACATTTATTATGATTAACTTTATGAGCGTATCGTATTGGGTAATTACATTTGTTCTATATGCAATTGGTTATCTTGCAGTTATTCGATTTTTCCTGAATCCTTATAAATTATCTTTCATTTTTGCTCCAATGCCTATGATATTAGGTCTGATAGAGGTATTTCGGGGACGTGAAGAAGGTGTCACTGAGTTGGAATTATCCTGTAAAATATCTCCACAGGAATTGTTTATAGCAAAAATACTTGTTGTCGGTATTTATACAACCATCCTCAATCTATCCTTATCCCTGATTTTATTTTTTCAAGGTCAAGCTGATATCATGCTTTGGCGAATTACGTTTTTATGGTTGGTCCCAATGATTTTAATCGGGAGCATTACTCTATGGTTCTGCTCAAAAATCAAAGGTAATTATTCCGTCATGCTTTCCCTGCTCTGTTGGTCCGGGGCCGCATATCTATTTGTAACAAACGAACATCTGTTTAGAAATCTGCTTTACTTGAATCCACTTTGCTATATCATGCTGCTCTCCATAGGTATCGGGATTTTTACCAAAGAGATTATTAATTTGAAAAATCGTTATATTCTTGAAGGGAGGCCTTCGGCGTGGAGTTAAAAATTGAAAATCTCTCTAAACAATATAAAGAAAGGCGGGCGGTGAACAACTTTTCAATTTCCATTGGAGAGGGCGTTTATGGTCTCTTAGGCCCAAATGGGGCAGGGAAATCGACATTGATGCGGATGCTGGTGGATATTCTTAAGCCGACTTCGGGCCGCATCTTATTGGATGATCGGGACATTCATCAAATGGGCGACAACTACCGTGATATAATCGGCTACCTGCCCCAGAATTTCGGGGTATACAAAAACTTCACTGCCTATCGGTTCCTTCTTTACCTAGCAGCATTAAAAGGAATTTCACATAGAGACGCGGAGTCAAAAATTGATCATCTTCTTAGATTTGTAAATCTTGAAGAAATGAAATTTAAAAAAATACGTACCTTTTCCGGAGGTATGAAGCAAAGGCTCGGTATTGCCCAGACTCTCCTAAACGATCCTTTAATTTTGATTCTGGATGAACCTACCACCGGACTTGATCCTAATGAACGCATCCGTTTCCGCAATTTGCTGTCCGAGTTATCTGCAAATAAAATTGTCCTTCTTTCGACTCATATCGTATCAGATATTGAGTATATAGCGAAGGACGTTATTGTAATGAAAAAGGGACAGCTTTTGCGGCAAGCCCCTTCAACTGAACTTATTGACGAGATGCAAGGAAAAGTGTGGAAGCTGGAAATATCCGAATCTCGCTTGATGGAACTGAAACAGCGCTACATTATTGGTAACATTCTACGTCACAAGCACGATGTCGAAGTAAGAATAATCGCTGATAAAGCTCCGGAACCTGGAGCAGTTTCAGCAGAACCTGATCTCGAAGACTATTATCTTTATCACTTTGGTGAGGAGGCTGTTCAGGATGGAACTTTTTCGGCATGAGTTATATAAGGTGTTCACGAGAAAAATAGTGTGGATCGGTCTTTTATTCGCAACTGTTTTAATTCTGTTTTCTTCGTCTATGAGTGCCTCTCAACTGACGCAGACATATGGAAATATGAGCGATTTTTATCAAAATCTTTATAGCAGTAAAGAGGGCCCTATTAGCGATCAATTGCAGCAGGAGGCCAGTGAATGGCTTAGGGCTAATGGGCAAGCGTTAAGTCTGAAAATGGCTACTGGTCAGGTGTCGATACAGGAAAAGCGAACATTAACTTTTTATTCCCAAATAATAATGCCCGATACTTTGTCTGAAAAAAGGGCTGATAAGATTTCCAGCCTGCAGAACGACGGAAAGAATGCTGAAAACAGCTATGAGAAAAAAAAAGCCGATCTGAACATTTCTATGCTTAACAGCGTAAAGACCTCCAGCCTTTACTTTACTCTTCCTTTGGAAGATGATATCAACTTTCCTATGGGCCTGGGGTTTGTCGTTATGGGAATATTGGTCCTGATCGGGGTTTCACCGATTTTTACAGAAGAATATTCAACCAATATGGATTTGCTGATTCTCAGCTCAAAAAGAGGCAGGCGTAGTGTTGTTACATCGAAAATTTTGTCTACCGTTGTCTACTGCATATTCATTGCCCTGTTTGTCTTACTGCTCAACTTTTTAATTCAAGCGGTCTTTTTGGGAATCCATGGTTTTAATGCCCCTATTCAACTTAAGTCAGTTTTTACTGATTCCCCCTATGCCATAACTTATGGAACTTACCTCTTAATTCAGTTTGGCCTTTCCACGCTGGCATGTGCATTTTTCGGACTTTTTGTGCTCTTTGTTTCATCAATTTCTGTCAATGTCTTGCTGCCCTTTTTCATCTGCGGGACAATTTTTGCTTCCACAGCTTTTATCAATGCTTTGGGCCCTGCTGTACCAACTGTCCTGGCCGAATTTTCTAAGCTCAGTTATACCGAGCTGATGCGCGTGGATGAACTGTTTAAATCTTTCAATTCCTATAATTTGTTTGGACAACCTGTATTGTATTTGAACATGATTATCGGTCTATACCTTATTATTACCGCGCTGTTCATTTACTCAACCTATACGGTTTTCAGGCGGCGTGAGGCCAAATAGAGGGTAATGGCATTTATCAAATTATCCTGTCTAAAAAACTATACCTATTACTTCAGTATGAATTCTATTGCTTCTAAATAATTTTCTACTTTTTTAACAACAAAGTATTTCTTAAATTCTTTTGTCCACATATCCATTTCTTCTTCTATTTGATTAACTTCATTCATGATAAATACAACATATTTACAATCCGTTTTTGCCATTTCTGGAAGCAAAAAAGAAAATCCCCATTCAACATCTGCTTTATCATCTTCAAATCCATTTCTTACGTCAAACACAAAATTGCTATTAGGATATTGTTTCATTAAACCTAATGCAAACGTTGTTGGTTGTCTATAATCATCTAAACAGCAGAATTTCTTCCAAGTTAGAAATACTATATTATCCTTCTCAATATATTTTACATTACAAAATTCTGAATCGAATTCGATTTTACTATTCATACCCTCTTTATCTGATATACACATACAAAAACTCCTTTTCTTTCACCCAAAAAGAGCGTACCAATCCTCTAACTGCAGGATCGGCACGCCTAAAGCACCATTCCATCAAAAATTCATTATCCCCTTTAAATTCCGGAAAGAAAGGGCTGCCTGCTCCCTGGGCCTGACTTCGATAATGTTGACAATATCCATGCCTTTGATCCGCTCAAAGTGGGAGGGAAAATCAACCTTGCCTTCACCGATCACCTGATGATCGCTTTTGCTGTTCACATCATGAAGATGGCAGGTTCTCACCCGGTCCAGATGGCGGATAAAGAAGTCCACTTCCCCGTAAAGGTTGGTGTAAGAATGCCCGATGTCCCAGGTCAGATAAATCTTTCCCTCGCTCAACAGCTCCTCCAGCACCTCCTGAACCGGAATCTTGGGAAAACGGCCCGAATTCTCCACGCATAACTTAAGCCTTTCTCCGCAATAATCCCCCAGTTCAGTCAACGTACTTTTCAGCACCTCTCTGAACTCCTGTTCATGGAACTGATCCAGATAGCACTTGCTGTCGGTCATGGTAAAGTACACCGGCACTCCCACGTGAATAGTCATCCGGGTTGCTCCGATATCACAGGCGAAATCAATGATCTCCTTAATCCGGTCGATCCCCGCTTCCCTTACTTGAGCATGAAGCTGAAGTAAGGGAATATCTTCCGGCGCATGAAGGGTAAGAGCTACTCCCCTCTCCCTGGCATAAGCCCTGATCACCGCGCGGGCTTTCTGGCTGTATTGTTCGGGAAAGAAGCAAGGCATGTTCATATTGATCTCTACCGCATTCATTCCATTGGCAACTGCGAAATCAACTGCCGATACGACATCTTTCTCACCCACCGATGCGGCATATCCAATTCGACGTTCCATAGTCTTTCTCCCTTTACTTTTAAATTAAAGGTTGATGCCTTTGGCCCAGAGGACATTTTCTACCTGCTCCAGCTTTTCCAGCGTTGAGACTTCCGCATCACCGTCAATGTTCAAAATCATCAAAGCCTGCTTTCCTCTCTGATGGCGCCCCACCTGCATCGTCGCAATATTGATATTTTCATTGCCCAGAAGCAAACCGATATTGCCTATGACCCCCGGCTCATCCAGGTTCTGAATAAAGAGCATATGGGCACTTGGCTTAACATCCACTTCGTACTGATCGATCTCCACCAGTTTTCCTTCTCCTTTGGTGGAAAGACTGCCGGCTAAAGTGAATTTGCCTCCCTTATACTTGATCGTGATCGTCACAAGGTCTGCATAGCCATTATAATGCTGGGCAAATTTTTTCTGTTCCACAGTAATGTCCCGCTGTTTGGCTTGCAGCGAAGCATTCACATAGTTGACCCGGTCCTGGATCACCGGCTCCAGTAAGCCCTTGGTAAAGGCAATGGTAGCCATTTCCGTATCCTGCTTGGCAATGTTGCCCCAATAGGATATTTCCACCAGTTCAATGGTCTCAGTATGCAATTGATAATAAAGCTTGCCCAGCTTTTCCATCAGCTCCAGGTAGGGCTGCATCACTGCCAGTTCATCCCGGTGCAGTGCCGGAAGATTGACAGCATTGGGAACAATCTCTCCTTTCAGAGCACTGATCACCTGTTTAGCTATGGTAATGCCTACATTCTGCTGAGCCTCCACCGTATCCGCACCGATATGCGGGGTAACGACCACTTGGTTTAAGCTCATCAATTCCACATTGGTGGAAGGTTCATTTTCATGAACATCCAGAGCAGCACTGGCTATTTTTCCCGATACCAAACCTTGATAAAGGGCTGCTTCGTCAATGATTCCGCCCCGAGCATCGTTGACCAATCTCACGCCCTGCTTCATCCAGCCGATTTCCTGCTCACTGATCATCTTATACGTTTCTTTAGTTTTGGGAGTGTGAACTGTAATGAAGTCGGATACTTCCAACAGTTCTTTCAGCGTTTCCTTTTTCTCTGCGCCGAAACGCTGAAACCTCTCGTCGGCGATATAGGGATCATAGGCTACAATCGTCATGCCGAAAGCCGTCATCCGGGTAGCCACCAGAGAACCGATTCTGCCCAGACCGATAATTCCCAGGGTTTTTCCGTAAAGCTCCGTTCCTTTAAAAGGGCTGCGGTCCCACTTCCCCGATTTCAAAAATTGATTGGCCTGAGGGATATTTCTGGACTGAGCCAGCAGCAGACCGATCGCCAGCTCCCCTGCCGACATCGTATTGCTCTCAGGCGTGTTGGCAACGATGATTCCTTTAGCGGTAGCCGCCCCCACATCAATATTGTCCACACCGTTGCCGGCTCTGCCTACAACTTTCAGCTTCTTGCCATAGGTCATTAATTCCTCGTTGACCTTTGTGCTGCTTCTGACCACAAGAGCGTCATAGTCCCCAATCTTCTGCAGCAGTTCCTCTCTGCTCAAGTTCATGCAAACATCTACGTTCGTTTCCTGACGAAGCAGTTTAAGTCCTTCCTCATCCACTTTTTCCGTAACTAATACTTTCTTTCTCTCGTCCATTGTTTTACTCTCCTTTCAGTACCCTGTTATCTCATAAATCCTGACTAGCAATTATTGACTATGATGGTTGACTATAAAGAAGCCTGCAAAGCTTCCAGTGTCCGGTCCAGCATCTCCCGGCTGACCATTCCCATATGACCAATGCGGATGATTTTCCCCTTCAACGTACCTTGTCCTCCGGCAATAATGATACGATGCTGCTCTTCCATCCTTTTTTTAATGTCTTCCGAGTCACAGGTTGAAATCGCTGTAATTGTATCGGAAAGATAATGTTGATCTGTGTAAAGGGGAAGGCCCATTTTCTCCGTCTCCTGACGGAAGTAGGCCGCCAGGCTGCGGTGACGGGCAAATACGTTCTCCAACCCTTCTGCTTTTATCATTTTCACAGCCTCATTGGCTGCTCCAATTAAGGAGACAGCAGGTGTATAGGGATTTTGCGGGCGGGCCTTTTCCATTGCAACCCTGGCCTTGAGAAAATCCCAATAAAAATGGGGAAGCCTGGCTCGCTCCACCTCTTTCCAAGCATTCTCACTGACCCCAATAAAGGACAGGCCGGGAGGAGACATTAAAGCCTTTTGAGAAGCGGCAATTAATACATCAATATGCCACTCATCCATGCGAATTTCACTGCCACCCAGGGAACTTACAGCATCAACTATAAAAAGCTGAGGCCGGTCTTTCATAAACTCACCAATTTCTTTGATTGGATTGGTTACTCCGGTAGAGGTTTCGTTATGGGTCAAAATCAGAGCCTTGTGCTCGCCCTTCAATTCCGCCTTGATCTCCTCCAGATCCACTCCTCTGCCCCAGGGAATGGATACGACATCAATCTGCAATCCGAAAATTTTTCCGATTTCGATAAAACGGTCACCAAAAACCCCCACACTCACGGCTAATACACGATCTCCCGGTGAGAACAAATTCACTATCGCCGCTTCCAATCCTCCTGTCCCTGCCGAAGGAAAGGTGAGAACAGGGCTGGCAGTCTGAAATACATATTTCAAACCTTCATTGAGCTCTGCAAACAAGGTCTCGAATTCTCTGGTCCGATGATGACACACCGTCTCTTTCATTTTCTCCAGTACCTGCTCAGGTACATTCGTGGGGCCTGGAGTCATTAAAAGCGTTTTTTCCTCCACATTGATCTCCTCCTTAAAACCTTCCAATAATAAATAAATCCCCGTCCTTACTTAACGTAAAGGACGGGGACAAATTATCCGCGTGGTGCCACCTTTTTTCACTGTATATCATATAGCTTTGCTAATATACAGTCTCAACTTTTATAACGGAAAAGTTCCGATACAGGTTTTTACCCCTGTATAGCTCCCGGCCGGATTCAGTAATACTTATCACCGATTTTCACCTTACATCGGCTCTCTAAAAATAATATATTACTTACTGCTGCCGTTCACCGCTTTTAAATGTTTAAGCTATTATATTACAGCTTTTTATGGAAAGCAACTGTTTTTAATTATCTTTTTATCAACCACTGGCTTTTAATCAATACTTTTCTTTTAAGAATAAATAAACTCTGCTAAATGAAACTGATGCCCTATGATAATACCATTACTTTATAACTGCTAATGTATAAGATATATGTTCAAAAGCATGAAGATAATCATTTCTGCCCTTGAAAAAGCGTTCTTGAATATCACTGGAAGATAAGTGCTCATAGATGAGCAATCCTGCATCATCCAAGGTTCTCTCAAGTTCATCGTAACTGTAGCAGGATTTCATAGGTTCTCCGCTTGCTTGAGCCATAGCAATCATATTTTGAACACGTTTAATTCCTGAGTAAAAAAGTGAACCATCAGCATAATCAAATATAATACTACTCCCTTTAGAGACCATAGACGCTATGGTCTTAAGCATGGCAATATTTTCCTCTTTGCTTAAATAATATGTCACACCAAGCCAACTGAAAAATGTGAGCTTGCTAAAATCAAAATTAGCTTTTTTAAGTTCAGCTTTTAAATCATCTTTTGAAAAGTCCATTGGAACATAGTGCAGATTTTTAGGTATTCTCCATCCGGCTATTTCGACCTTCTGCTTTTTAAATTGCTGTGTGTTGGGATGATCAACTTCAAATACATGAATTTTAGAAAGCAACGCAGGATTTCTATAGGCAAATGTATCCATACCCGCGCCAAGGATTACGTATTGGGTTGCTCCGATTTCAATTGCATTTGCGAGCATATCCTCACAATATCTTGCTCTTGCGAGAGGAGTCGGTGCAAGTTGGGTTTGTACTACCCATTTTAAAATTTCCTTAGGGTCAGATAGATCGGACTTTTTCTCCGGAGCAAAAAAGTTTAATCCTCCAATCATGTACGATGCGATCTGGTTAAATTCCTCATCTTTCATCAGCTGTCTTGCAATCCTATCATTAAAAATCTTAGGTTCATCATTTTCAGCATGATATGCCCTGCTGAATGAAGAAATTAGCGAGGTCATACTCGATTGATTTTTTTCCATTAAATCCGCTCCTCCAAAATAGAATTTATAATCTGCTTGAAACCATATTCTAAAAAATCATCTTTTGTTGTAGAAAATTCCTTTTTCAGAAATTCGCCCTTATTCTGCACCATTGAAAGTAAAGATGAAATACTTGCCCACATGACATAAACTGTTTGCATCGGCTTAGTATCGGGACGAACAATACCTCTCTTTTTTCCGGATTCGATATAATCAGCCAGCACAGCATTAATTTCTGTTCCAATTGCCAAAATCCGAATCACAACTTCCGGCAGTGCATTGAAGTCAAATTCTTTATTCTTTGCTTGATTTACAGAATCAAAGGACTGAGGACTGCTTTCATGATACTTTTTCATGGCAATGCAAATAGCCTTATACTGTTCTAGAAAGTCTGTGTTTTCTGATATACCTTTAAACAGATTCTCTTTTAAAGCAATCAGCCCGTTTAAAATAATGTGATATAAAATATCTTCCTTGCCGTCAAAGTAAATGTATAGTGTTCTCCGGCTATACTGCGAAGCTTTTGATATATCATCTATCGTTGCCGCAGAAAATCCCTTTTCCAGAAAAATCTGCTCTGCCGCCTGTAAAATTGTTTTTCTGTGTAACTCCGCAATACTTTCCTTTTTATTCTGTCGATTCAAACCTTACACCTCAATTATACTTAGTATAACATTAGTATACTAAGTATAATTGCAATTGTCAATTGTATGCAATACAAAATATGTCATATATTTACTGCCCGGTATAATTCATCTGCAGACGTACAAACTAATTAACAAATTGGAATATCCTTATCCGAAGGAGGATTTTGATGATGACAAAACTGCAGATTAAAGATTCTCTGGTAACTAGCTTATTTGGTGGTTTCTTAGGTACGATAGCAATGGATGTTGTCAATTATGTAAGTTGGAAGACAAAAACATCGGAAATGACGTATGGTCATCTTGCCGGATCTATTATGGTTAAGGGGTTAAGAACTCATAAAAAAACAAATTTTCTGCTAGGACAGATTTTACATATGATCACAGGCGCATCCTTTGGCATTCCTGTTTTTTATATTCTGAAACACACAGGAACCAAACATCATCTGTTCAAGGGCGCCTTCTCCGGCCTGTTAACATGGGGAATTCTCTATGACTTCGGCCAGCGGGTACGCTTATTCTCTGCCATAAACCACAGAACAAGCAGTCATTATTCCTTTCTGATCAACAATATCATTTATGGAATGGTTACCGCAGAGTCTATCATCTCGTTCACAGATAAATCAATTTTAAAAAATAAAGAATCGGAAAATCAAATGGCCTAACAGCGTTCAATTACTAATAAATGAAATACTCCTAATTAGGCTTAAACTGATTAGGAGTATTTTATTTCACTGATCATTTATATTTTTTCGGATAAGCTTACAATATTGGTTGAGAGCTTCATCTAATTTTTGACTAGCCTCAATCACTTCTGGATCTGTTAACCCTTTGCCCTCCGCAATTTCCGTCATATGGCGGCGCAGTTTCTCGATCAATTCCAATAAGCCACTTTCATTCATCTGGCCATACCTCGTTTCCTACTATAGGTTGAAAACATTGATCATTGCCAATAGGGTAAAGTGAATCCGCAGCAGTATTAGAGAAACTTTTTCAGCTGTTGAATGTTGTTTTCTTCAAACTGAAGCAAATCTTCCATCAGATTAACAATCTTCTCTTCTGCCTCTCGATACTTTTTGATATTTTTGATAGCGTTAATAATCCCCATATTACTTCCTAACACCATCATTTCCGCAATATGGGAAGTTGACTTATCCGTGATTGTCTGCAAGTTAATTGTTAAATAGCTTTTAATTTTCGTAAAACTACTAATCCCTTTTTCATCATATCCATGCTGATTCAGCAGCGACTGAGCCTTTCCATTAATCTCCTCGTATTCATGATACTGAGATTCTAGATGCTTTTTAAATTCGTCATCTTTTACTATCTCCATCAATTGCTGGATTGTCTCGACACCCATCTGTGAGTTTTGATATATAAAATTCAATAATTCAGCATTACCGTTCAATTTATCACCTACCTTTCATATTTACAGTTAGTATGAGATTAAACAGCACAAACTATGTAATAGAAAGCCTTGACAACTATCCTTAGCTGTCCTTCATCCCAGCGTTTGTTGCATCTGGCTGGCAAACATTATATAGTATTCCTGATTATTTGTTCTTCTTGTATTTTGATTGTTTCAGAGGAGGTTCACGATGCTAAAGCTCCCGGAAGATTTGACCATAGGGCGCCTGCTTTCTCACCTAAATCTAAATTTCCTCCTGCCCTTGACAGAAGCTGACATAGAAAAAGAAGCGATCCACGTCTTGCATATTGGAGATGAAAAGACGATTACAACGCCTTTTCCCGGAGAAGAATTCGCCTTGTTCGTTCACGAAGATAAATTAACCTTAAGCCTGCATCATAACACTTCATATCTTCTTACCTCATCGAAAAATATTTCATGGTCTGAGCTCAGTGAACAGGCAGAATTATGGTTAATAAATGAAATGGGGCTGGTCCTTGGTATCGGGGAACAGTTTTCACAGCAGTTAGAAGAGCTTTTTGCCCAAGAAAAAGATTTTGACGGCTTATATTTGCTGCAAAAGCTGATTAGCAGTGATGTGTTTTTAATTAATCAGCGAATGGATATCCTGGGATGGGCCGGGGGAAATAGCCTACCGACCGAACCAATAGACTTTGTCCCTCCACACCCAACCTCTTCCCCTATCCCATTAACGCCTACCCTTCTCCCTCTTCCGGGAAAATGGCGAAAACCTTATCAGCACCTCCCCCTGCTCTGGTATCCTTTATCTACTGCGGGAAAAATACTAGGCTATATAGGAATAAGCAGGGAAAATAGCAATTTAAGTAGTCTTTCCCGATGGTTTCTTTACAAAACAGGTTTCACATTTTTGTTTTCCTTAGCCAAAAATCAATCTATCCGGGAAAAGGAGCGCCAATATCATCGTGACTTTCTGTTCGATCTTCTCTATAACAACTTTGATTCTATCGAAGTGATCTGTTCCCGGGGAAAACTGTGGGGCTGGGATTTTTCCATTCCGCATTTTGTGCTGGTAGGTGAGATCCATAATTATAATGCTTTTGGCAAGGATCAGTACACTCTGCAGACTTTAGTCACCGAAATTCCACGCCAACTCCAGAAATTTAATATTCAGGCGATCACTTTGGAACGCAATGATCAAATCGTTTTACTCTGTCCGGCCCCTGAACTTCCTTCATTTAAGGAATGGGAGCCGGCTGTGCAAAAAAAATTGGAACATATTGCTCCCTTGATTGAAAAATTATTAGGCAGTCGCCGCCTGCTCTTTGGCCTGGGAAACCTTTATCCCACAGCCCGGGAAATTCATCGCAGTTTCCAGGAAGCTAAATTGGCTTTAGAACTCGGTCCTTTCTTATATCCGGATCAAGTACTCATTCCTTTCCATAGTTTAGGTATTATGCGTCTCTTACATAAATTTGATCATCAGGAGCTGTTTGACTTTGAAACAGAACTCTTAGCCCCCTTGATTCAATTTGATCAAGAAAATGATCTGAATTTGGAAGAAACACTGTTGATCTACTTTTCCTGTAATGCCGACCTGATTGCCTCCGGACAGCGTCTTTTCCTTCATCCTAATACGGTTCGTTATCGAGTGAAAAAAGCCGGAGAACTGTTAGGCCTTGATCTTAATCGGTTTGAAAACCAGGTTAATGTTTACATTGCGCTGAAAATTGGCCGATTACAGACATTGTGGAATAATTAAAAAGACTTTGGTTATTTATTCAAGGATCGCCGAAACCCTGTAAATTTGCGGCGATCCTTTTTCTATTGTTTAGTTTTACAATGGACTCCGATTCTATTTAGAAATTCATTCAAAGGGATAGTTTTAAATCGAAACGAATTTAGGGGCGAAAAGTGAATTTCTCAACAAGCATTATTATGCACTGAGAAAGGAGGATTATTTATGCCGAACCCAACAAACATTCAAACGGTAAACTCATTGGAGAAACCGGTGTTCAGCCTCACCATCAAATTTTTTCAAAGCTTGACTACTCTCTTTACCGAAGGGGGAGAGCAACTTGATCATACTTTTCTCCCTGTCTGCCAAGCACTTTATGATCTAGCTGAAATCCATGGTGAAGAAGAAGTTCTGGCCACACTTCAATCCTTACACAGAAACTTGGAAAACACTTCATTCCCCTACCAGGCACTTTGTTATGAATACAACCGGCTTTTTGTCGGGCCTGTTCCACCTTTGGCCCCACCTTACGAATCGGTTTACCGGACGGCAGATCATTTGGTTATGCAATCGCACACCTTGGATGTTCGGCGCTTTTACCGCTCAGAGAAACTGAGCACTGTCCGGCGCAGTGAACCTGACGACTTTATCGCTACAGAGCTGGAGTTTGCCCTCTATCTTTTGAGCCAGGCCATGAAGGTCAGTTCTCAAAGTCCTATTCGGTCGGAACACTATCTTGAGGTTTACAGCCGTTTTTGGGAAGAGCATCTAAACGTTTGGATCGAACCTTTTCTTAAACAAATCTGCCGTTCCACCTCCCACCCATGGGTGAATACTCTGTCCCAAGCCATCCTCACGCTTTATCTCAGACATGGGAAATTAAATTAATTAGGAGGAGAGATACGATGAAATCTTTTTCCCGTCGCCAATTTATCGGAGGCAGCATTGCCACTACCGCTGCCGCAGCCACCGGTCTGTTCAGTTTTCGGCTGCTCCAACCGGAAGAAACGGCTCAAGCGGCTAATTCTGCCGAAGTCAAAACTATCCGTAATGTCTGTCCCCGGAACTGTTATGACACCTGTTCCATGCTTTCTTATGTGGAAGATGGAGTCCTGAAAAAAGTAGAAGGAGACCCTAAAAACACTTATACCAATGGCAAACTTTGTTTAAAGGGATACACCTATACCCGACGGGTCTACAGTCCGGACCGGATTAAATATCCGATGAAGCAAAGCCCCCGCGGTTCCGGCAACTGGACCAGGATCAGCTGGGATGAAGCTATGGATACTATTGCCAAGAAGATCCTTGATATTAAACAAAAATACGGCTCTACTCTTCCTATTGCCTTAAACAAATATTCGGGGAATTTAGGTATTGTCCACTACGGCATTGAGGGCACCTTCTCCAGTATTGGTTACACGACGAGAGCCGTAGGCACTCCTTGCTGGCCGGCCGGAATTGATGCCCAGACCTATGATTTCGGCACCCTGTACTCCAATGACCCTGAAGACTTTGTAAATAGCAAATATATTATTATATGGGGACAGAATGCGGCCTGGACATCCATCCATTCCTTACCGTTTATCAACAAGGCCCGGGAAAAAGGTGCTAAGCTGGTTGTTATTGATCCTATTCTCACTTCAACCGCTTCCAAGGCCGACCTCTATCTGCAGATTAATCCAAGCACAGATGGCGCACTGGCCTTAGGTATGGCCAAATATATCCTTGACCAGAATTTGGTGGACTGGGAGTATGTCAAAGCCAATACGGTCGGGTTTGATGAATGGGCTGACTATGTAGGCAAAGAGATCACTTTGGAATGGGCCGCGGAAAAAACCGGTATTCCTCAGGATAATATCATCGAACTGGCGCACGAATATGCTTCAACTAAGCCTGCCAGCTTATGGATAGGATACGGTTTGCAGCGCCATACCAATGGCGGTCAAAATGTCCGGATTATCGATGCTTTGGCTGTGATGACCGGTAATGTAGGCAAATCGGGTGGTGGAGCAAATTACGGTCATTTGGAAACCTGGGGAGAGAATTATTTTGCTATGAGCCAAACTGCACCGGAAGGTTCCAAAGGCTTTGTCGGAGCAGACGGTAAAGAAGGAGACCGGGCTGTTAACATGAATAATTTCGCTCATGATATTATGGCTCTTACCGATCTTCCCGTTAAAATGCTTTGGGTCGCAGGCCGCAATCCTGGACAGCAAGATCCTGATGCCTCAGCTACAGAAAAAATGTTCAATGCGATGGAATTAGTCGTGACCGTCGATTCTTTCTTTAATAAATCTGTTCAAATGTCTGACATTGTGTTGCCTGCCACCACCCATTTCGAAGATTGGGATATAAACGCCAGCTATTGGCACTATTGGGTAGGAATTAACCAGCAGGCCATTAATCCAATGTATGAGTCTAAAACCGATATTCAAATCGCTCAACTTCTATCGCAAAAACTTAATGCTTTAGAACCCGGCTCCTGTACTTTCCCGACCAGCGGCACTCCGGAAGAGTGGGTTGCCAAAGAATTTAATCCCGCGCTCTTAAAATTGCTGCAGATTTCCGATTATAAAGAACTGCTGGACAGCCCGCGAAAAGCTCAATTAACTCCTGCTTCCTGGTCAGACGGTACATTCCGCACGCCTTCAAAAAAAATTGAAATACGTTCCGATCTGGCGGAAAAAAATGGCTTGCCTGCCTTGCCCATTTGGGTAGAAGAAATGAAAAGCACCTCAACTTATCCGGTTCGTTTGATGACTCCTCATCCACAGCATGCTCTGCACTCCCAGTTTCAGAACCTTGACTGGATGATGACGGCCAATCCGGAGCCTTTTGTGGAGATTCATCCGCAATTGGCGACACAATATGGTATTAGCAATGGTGACATGGTCAAAATTCATAATGAAATCGGTTCCTTGACCTTAAAAGCCCGCTTGACCCGTACCACTTCTCCCAATGTCATCGTAGCCTATGAAGCTTGGTATAAAGACTCGAACTTTAATGTTAATTACACGGTGAAAGCCATTCCGGCCGATATGGGCAAACAAGCCACAGGTAATGACGGGTTAGCGATTCACGATAACTTTGTCGCTATCGAAAAGGCATGAGGAGGTAAAATCAATGAAACAGTTAGGTTTTTTGCATAACTCTGAAAAATGTGTGGGCTGCCGTGGCTGTGAAATGGCCTGCAAAAATGAATACCAGACGGATGCCATTCCCCGCTGGCGGCAGGTCTTTCAAATCCACGAGACCGATTATGCCCTGCCTACCCGGATGTTCTTTTCCATGACCTGTAACCACTGTGAACATCCGGAATGTCTGCGGGTATGTCCGGTGGAAGCGTATACCAAGCGGGACGACGGCGTGGTTATTCACGATCATGACCGTTGCATCGGCTGCCGGCTCTGCGCCATGGCCTGTCCTTATGACCGGCCACAGTACAATCCGGCGCAAAAGAAAGTGGAAAAATGCAATCTGTGCTACCAGCGTCTGGACCAAGGACAAAAGCCGGCTTGTGTGGAAGCCTGTATCCCTGAAGCTTTGCAATTGGTAGAGATCAATGATGAACTTGATATGAAGACCGGCGTTTTGAAAACTTTACCCGGCCTGCCCAGCACCAATATTACCAATCCATCCATTCGTTTTATCGGTCCTAAACAAGGGAAGCAAATAAGGAGGGATGCCTAATGGGTTCACTTGAATGGCCGTTAATTATCTTTACCGTATTGGGAGAAGCTGCTGTAGGTATGATTTTTGCCCTCTGGTGGATCAGTCGCAAGCCCCTCGATTCCGGTAAGGCAAAAAAGATCACCCTTATCTCAGGTATTCTGATCGGAGTAGGTCTGCTTGCTTCTCTTTTCCATCTTGGTCACCCTGAAGCTTCCTACCGGGCTTTAACTCATCTCAGCACCTCTTGGCTCAGCCGGGAAATCCTTTCATTTATGCTGATCTCACTCGGTATCTGCTACCTGTTCTGGCAGACTTGGTTTGCCAAAGGAAAATATCATCTGGCAGCAGGGATTACGAGTCTCTTAGGGATCATCGGCATTTTTTCCAGTGCTATGGGCTATGCCTTGCCTCGTGTTCCGGCCTGGAACAGTGCCTCCACTTTCTTTTTCTTCTTATTAACTGCCGTTATCCTGGGCTGCCTCATTGTTTTATGGATTGCCCGAAAACATTTGTCTTTACCCCAAAACCGCCAATTGCTATTAGCTGCACTGGGGGCATTGATTGCTGAAATAGCTGTGTTCATTCTCTATATTTCAATGCTCAATCAAATGGGAGATGTGGGCGTCAGTACAGCTACACTACTCACTTCAGGCGGATTATTTGCTTTCCGAATCATCTTTTGGATAGTATCCTTTGTTCTATTCTTTTTCTTGCTGTACCATAAAAAATCATTTGGTTCCAGCGTTTTGCTACTTCTCTTGCTTTCTTGCACTGCAGTTGAATTCATCGGAAGAATCTCCTTTTACCTTAATGCAATCGGAATCCATATCAATGCTTTATTCTAAGAAACCTGCTTTGTGACATGTACAGCCATTAACCCCATTCTGAAATAGAAAGAGGCCTACATCCGGGCCTCTTTCTCTGTGCCTTTCTAAAAGTCCTGAGAGCTGAATTAAATTACAATAGTTCACATTTTTTACACATAGATATTTTAATATTAATATAGGCTATATAGATTAACAAAAACCTAAGAATAATTAATGATGAACAATAAAATTTGATATTTATTCTTATAATAATAGAGATCTCATTGTTGTTTTATAGAGAGGTGATCAAACATGGCAGAAACGCATCATCATATTTGCCCCCGCAATTGCTATGATACGTGTAGCATTATCAGCCATGTACAAAATGGAAAACTTGTCTCAGTCGAAGGCGATCCTTCCCATGAGTATACACATGGGCGGCTGTGTTCTAAAGCACAGGATGATGTGCAAAAAGTATACAGCCCTCAGCGTGTACGTTATCCCATGCGGCAGCGTGAACGTTTTAACGGTGATTGGGAAAGAATCAGTTGGGACGAAGCTTTTGATCACATTGCTCATACCATTCTCCGCCTAAAGAAAAAATATGATTCCACCCTGCCGATTGCTCTGAATAAATACTCAGGAAACCTTGGTGCACTCCATAATGCCATGGAAGGACTGCTCAGCGGCCTTGGCCCGACAACACGTGCTATCGGCTCACCTTGCTGGTCAGCAGGTATTGATGCCCAAATCTTTGATTTCGGAGCATTTGCCTGTTCCGATCCCATAGATATGAAAAATGCAAAACTGATTTGGATATGGGGAGGGAATCCTGTCTGGACTGCAATTCACCAAATGCCCATCATCTATCAAGCCATCGATAATGGAGCCAAGCTGGTATGCTTTGATACCCATTTTACCGCTTCAGCAGCACGTGCTCACCGGTTTATCCAGGTCGAACCGGGAATGGATGGCTTATTGGCCTTGGCAATGGCCAAAATAATCGTCGACGCCGGGCTGACCGATCCTGCCCTTGAGGAATACAGCCTGGGCAGCAAGGAATTTCTGGCCTATATCCAATCGGAAATTGATGTGGAAAAAGCAGCACAGATGACAGGGGTCCCTGTAAAAACCATGGAAGAATTGGCCCTTGAGTATGGCAGGACCCATCCGGCCTGTATTTGGGTCGGCTTTGGCCTGCAGCGTTACACAAATGGCGGGCAAACCTTGAGGGCGATTGATGCTTTGGGAGCACTGACCGGCCATATAGGAGAAAAAGGCGGGGGAGTTCAATACGGCCAATTCGCTACCTGGTGTTTCAGCGAAAAGTTGCAGAATCCACACATTACAGAATCTGCAACAAATTCTGGGAACATGACAACAGACCGTCTTCTGAGTATCAATAATTTTGCCGAAGAAGCTTTAAAATGTGAAACCCCGCCCGTTAAACTGCTTTGGTTTGCCGGACGGAACCCTCTTTCCCAGGATGCGGAACAATCCCAATGGCTGCGCCTGATTAAACAGCTCGATCTGATCATCATCAATGACCTGTTCTTTTCCAAATCTTCCGAAGCAGCCGATCTCTTTTTGCCCGTTACCACTCACTATGAACATTGGGATCTTCACGCCAGCTATTGGCACCATTGGATCGGCGTCAACGAACCGGCTATTCAGCCTGTAGGAGAGACGAAATCCGATTTACAAATTGCCTGGGGAATCTCCGCCCGTCTGAATCAGCTGAGAAAGGGAAGCTGCAGCTTTCCCACCTCAGGTTCGGAAAAAGAAACCCTGCTCGGTGAGATTGGAGATAAAATGATGACGCTCCTTGACTTGAAGGATCGGGAAGAGCTCCTAAATCAGCCTGTTCATGCCCACCTTCCCCAAACCGTTTGGTCCGATCACCATTTTGCCACCCCTTCCGGCAAATACGAGTTTTATTCTCAAAAGGCCGAAAAATCAGGGTTCTCCCCTCTGCCCGTCTTTACTCCCCCTCTTTTGCCACCTCCCCACACACCGCTGCGCCTCCTTACCCCCCATC
>JAEWCM010000058.1 GCA_023390635.1 Bacillota bacterium | reverse complement strand
CCTCAATCTCATGTAAATTGCCTTGCCTATCCAGCCCTTGCACCCGAACCTTGGCGGCTCGGCGCACATCCCCTGATACTCCGGGAATGCTCAGGCAGCCCTCTTCATCAACCTGTTCTCCTTCTTTTGCTGTAATCACCGGGTTAATCATTTCAATCAGACCATCACCCACGTCAATCACAATCACTCGTTTCGATACCCCTACCTGAGGTGCCGCCAAGCCCACGCCTTTAGCGTCGTAAAGAGTATCCGCCATGTTATCCAGCAATTTAAGAATAGAAGGAGTAATTTCCTTTACTTCTGCTGCGTGCTCTCGCAACACTTCAGCACCGATTTCCACAATTTTATAAACAGCCATTATACTTTCCCTCCCGACATTTGTAACCACGGACAAATCATCCATGCCATTGTCATATATAATTCAGACAAAACTTATTTATAAACAAGAGTTAATTGGCAAGGGGATCCACTTCTATATTCAGGATGATCCCGTTGCTTTCTCCCCTCTGGTAAAAGCTATTAACACTTTCATTAAGCAGACTTCTCAATTCGTCCTGGTTACGTCCTTTTACCGATATCTGCCAACGAAAAAGATTTTTCAGTCTGGATAAGATCGCCGGCGCCGGTCCCAGTAAATCAATAACCAGTTTAGCTTCTGCACCATCATTATATTCTAACCTTTTTTTCAGTGAATTGGCAACAATGGCAGCCAGTTCATGAGCGCCCTTAATCGACCGCTCCTCTTTTTCATGCATAATCAGGACTCTGATTACATGGGTAAAAGGGGGGTACAGCCTCTCTTTTCGATAGGCGATTTCATCCCAGAAGAAACCTTTATAATCATGCTCCATTGCCCTCAAAATAGCCCGGTCTTTAGGAGCATAGGTTTGAAAGATGACTTCCCCCGCCTTGACACTTCTCCCCGCTCTGCCCGCCACTTGGGTCAAAAGCTGAAAGGCTCTTTCCCGGGCCCTGAAGTCAGGCATATTAAGCATCTGATCGGCAGCAACAACTCCCACTAAAGTGACATTAGGAAAGTCCAGTCCTTTCGCCATCATTTGTGTTCCTACCAGCACTGCCCCTTCCTGACGGCGAAACTGCTCCAAAATACTTCGATGCGCATCGGCAGAACGAGTGCTGTCTCCATCCATGCGTAAAATCGGTACACCAGGCAAAAGACCTCCCAACTCTTCTTCGATGCGCTGCGTTCCCTGCCCGAAAAAGCGGATATATTTGCTGGAACATTGGGGGCAGCGATGGGGCACTCCCTCTTCATGATTACAATAATGACAGCGCATGACTTGCTCTGCGGCATGATAGGTCATGGACACGGCGCAATGCGGACATTCCACCACAAATCCACATTCCCGGCAGACCACAAAAGTAGAATACCCACGCCGGTTTAAAAAGATCATGGTCTGTTCGCCCCGCTCAATTCTCTCTCTCAAGCTGTTTTGGAGAGCTAGAGAAAACACACTGCGGTTGCCATTCAGCAGTTCTTCCCGCATATCGATTACCTTGACAGGCGGCAATCCGGAGCTGCTTATTCTGCTCCTCATCTCTGCCAAAATTATTTTGCCATTCTGAGCCGCCGCGTAGGCCTCCAGCGAAGGAGTGGCACTGCCCAGCACCACTACTCCACCCCGCCTCTCCATCCTTTTCCGCGCCACTTCCCTGGCATGATACTTTGGATTCTCCTCCTGTTTGTAGGCCCCGTCATGCTCTTCATCCAGTATGATCAGCTTCAGATGGGGCAGGGGTGCAAACACCGCCGATCTCGCTCCGATCACCAGATGTTTTCTCCCGGACAGAATTTGTTTCCATATCTCTCCCTTGCTTTTCGCCGTTAGCCCTGAGTGAAGCACTGCCACCTGGTCCCCAAAACATTCCTGAAAAATCCCGGCTGTCTGAGAGGTCAAAGAGATTTCCGGCACAAGCAAAATGGCGTCTCCGCCGGCAGTCAGAACTTCCCGGATCACCTGCTTGTAAACTTCGGTTTTTCCGCTTCCAGTCACACCATGCAGAAGCAGTGTTTGCCCCTTCTCCCCAGCCAAAGCGGAAAGAATTGAATTAACTGCTTGCTTTTGTTCCTCCGTCAGAGCAAAGCCCGTATCCACTTCCTCGTCTCCGTCCTTAGAGGAAAGCTGCCCGTCACATGAGAGCTCAGTTGAATTCCACCGGGAAATGAAATGACTCTCTTTTCTAATCCAACCGGCACGAAGCAAACGCTCCAGGCCTGCTTCAGTAAGGTTGGCCCGCTTTTGCAATACTTTAATTCCAAGTCTTTTTTGCCTGGCCCTAGCTAAAACCTGTATGGCCCGAAAGGCCTCCTCATCCAGCCACTGCATAGCCTGAATATCTCCATCCTGAAGATTTGCCTCTAAAGCTACCTGTTCTTCCATCTTGCCCTTCAGAGGAGGCCACACCGTGTGCATGCACTGGGCTACTGAGCAAATGGTGGTCTGCGCCAGCCATTTAGCCAACTCAATCATTTCTTGAGGAACAGTAAATTGATGATCGAGAACGGCAGACACAGAACGAAGCTTTGCTGCATTAAGGTCTTCCGGTATTTTTTCCGCAAGATCGATCACAACCCCTTGAACCTGTCTTTGTTGCAGAGGGACAAGCACTCTGCTCCCTATATCAACAATCATGTTTCCTGGGATCAAATAATGATAACTACGATTAAGGCGCCGATTTGCCACATCAAGCAAAACCTCAGCTATTTGCAGCATACTTTCGCCCCCTCATTGAATGTCAATAATGGTCAAATTTCTAGGGTTATTATAGCAGATTTCCCCGCTGATTTAAAGCATAGCAAGTAAAAGAAGGTGTCCTGGCTCAATGCAGGAACACCTTCTTTGCAGAACATTATGTTTTTATACCGTTCTCAAATGTTTCTCAATCTTTAGGCCGGATGGAAACAGCCGTTCCCGACGC
Source organism: Bacillota bacterium (assembly GCA_023390635.1). Lineage (GTDB taxonomy): Bacteria > Bacillota > Desulfitobacteriia > Desulfitobacteriales > Desulfitobacteriaceae > JAEWCM01. The sequence goes on along the minus strand of JAEWCM010000058.1, from coordinate 4,279 downwards.
ACTCACCATCAGCATGCTGTTTCCCACCACTTCGTAATCCAAATCAATCCCCACTACCGCATTGGCATTCCATCTGGCAGCCTTTTGGGACAATTCTTCCAAAGCCACGTTGCGGGCATCCTCTAATTTTTGTTCATAAGCTCCTGAACGACCTCCAATCACATCAGTAATGGAAGCAAACAGATCCCGTACCACATTGGCACCCATGATAGCCTCACCGGTAACAATTCCGAAATAAGACACAATCTCATGGCCTTCAACATTAGGTGTTGTTGTCAGTAACATATTTTCCCTCCCTTTCATGACCTCATTTGCTTATATTATACCTTATTTATTCATTCTTTTCCTTGCCGGATATCAAGATATTTTCCACTTCTTCTACAATCTGTCGTCCGATTTCCAGTTTTTCCAACTGTGGTAAGTCTACCCGGCGCCCGTCAGGGAAAAGAAACGTTACAATATTGGTCGGACTGCCAAAGCCGGCTCCTGGCAAGGTCACATCATTAACTACCAGCATATCGGCGTTTTTCCGTTTCAGTTTTTCCCGTCCTGACTCGATGGGATTTTCCGTTTCAGCGGCAAAACCTACTAAGATTTGATGAGTTTTTTCTTTTCCCAGCTCAGCCAGGATATCCGGATTTGGAATCAGCTCTAACGTTAGATTTTCACCGTTTTTCTTGATCTTTTGCATCTTGGGGTGTGCCGGCCTATAATCCGCCACAGCGGCGCTTTTGACCACTACATCAGCCCCGGCATAGTGCTCCAGCACCGCTTCCCGCATTTGCAGGGCAGTCCGCACTTCAATCTGTTCTACTCCCGCTGGAACCTCCAGATGAGTAGGAGCGCTAACCAGAAGAGTATGGGCACCTGCTTCCTGAAAAGCCTGAGCAATCGCATAACCCATCCGTCCCGAGCTGTCATTTCCCAGATACCGTACAGGATCAAGAGGCTCTTGCGTTCCTCCTGCCGTAACGATCACCTTTTTCCCTTTTAATCTGCTGCGGGAAACAAAATATCGGTTAAGGGCTTCCACTATCTCTGCCGGTTCGCTCATCCTCCCGTCCCCATCCGTACCGCAGGCCTGAAATCCGTTAGCCGGCCCAATGAAATTGACTCCGCGGCCTTTTAAACACTGAAGATTGGCCTGAGTCGCCGGATGATGATACATTCCATGGTTCATGGCCGGAGCAATAAAAATAGGGGCAGGAGAGGCCAAGAGCACAGAAGACAGTAAATCATCAGCCAAACCTGCCGCCATTTTTGCAATTATATTCGCCGTAGCCGGGGCAATTACGATTACATCGGCATTCTGCGCGAGGGCAATATGCTCAACATTCCAAAGCTTAGGCTCTGCAAACATTTCCACATGAACCGGATTATTAGCCAGGGTACGCAGTGTGAGCGGGGTAATAAACTCCGTGGCAGCCTGGGTCATCACCACATGCACCTCTGCCCCCTGCTTGCGCAAACGGCTCACCAGTTCCGCTGCTTTGTAGGCAGCTATCCCTCCGGATACTCCTACAAGGATTTTTTTACCCTCTAACATTATTTTATACCTTCTTTAGTCTGTTCAAAGCGCAATTTGCCTTTAGCAATTTCATCCAAAGCCAGGCTGACAGGCTTAACCCCTTCGTCCAACCCTTCCGTGTTTTCATCTTCCATCAATGTTCGTGCTCTCTTTGCTGTGGCTACCACCAAAGTATATTTGCTGTCCACTCTGTTCATCAGTTCATCCAAAGATGGCTGTTTCATATTTATTCCCCCTTAAAAACAAACGGTTTTCTCTTGACCCGACACTTTTCTGCTTTTAAGATGCTTTTCAATTTATCCACCGCTATCGGTATTTCGTCATTCACTACTACATAATCATATTCAGATACATACTCTAATTCCTCTAAAGCCTGTGCCAATCTTTTTTGAATCACTTCTTCAGACTCTGTTCCCCTGCTGTGTATCCGCTCTGAAAGCACAGACATAGAAGGAGGAACAATAAAGATAAACACGGCCTGTGGATAATTCTTCTTGACCTGCATTGCCCCTTTTATTTCAATCTCCAGCACTACATCATAGCCTTCTTGCAGAGATTTTTCCACGGCAAACCGCGGTGTTCCGTAATAATTTCCCACGTATTCTGCCCATTCCAGCAATTCATCCTGATCGCGCATTTTTAAAAACTCTTCATGAGTCCGGAAATAATAGTGCACCCCTTCGCGCTCTTTAGGGCGAGGTGAACGTGTTGTCGTAGAAACAGAAAAGCGCAAATTTGGATACTGATATCTTAGTTCATTGCATAAAGTCCCTTTTCCTGCCCCTGCCGGTCCGGAAACAACCACTAACAAACCTTGTGTATTCTCCACGTTCCCAACCAACCTTAATCTACCGGATCTTCCGCCGGAACGGCTGTCTCTTTGGCAGTCAGACGATGGGCCACAGTCTCAGGCTGTACTGCGGAAAGAATGACATGATGACTATCGCAAATAATCACCGCTCTCGTTCTCCGACCATAGGTGGCGTCCACCAACACCCCTCCATCCCTTGCTTCCTGAATGATCCGCTTAATTGGTGCTGATTCAGGGCTGACAATGGAAATAATTCTGTTTGCTGATACAATATTTCCGAAACCGATATTAATTAACTTCATATCCAAAAAAACCCCTCCACATGATTTGAATATTTATAATTTTAATGTTTTTTTAAATGCTTACTCAATATTTTGGATTTGTTCCCGTACCTTCTCCAACTCACTCTTTACGGTCACAACAATTTGGGCAATTTCCAAGTCATTTCCTTTAGAACCAATGGTATTGATCTCCCTGTTCAGCTCCTGAAGCAAAAAGTCCAGCTTGCGTCCTATCGCCTCTTCACTCTTGAAAGCCTGCCTGCACTGCAGAAGATGGCTGTTAAAGCGGACAATTTCTTCAGTAATGGACGCCCTGTCGGCGAAAATAGCCACTTCATTGGCTAAGCGATCTTCATTAAGAGGGATTTCCCCCAGCAAGCTTTGGATCCGCTCACGCAGGCGAGTCTGATAATCAGCCACCACACCTCCTGAACGTCCGGCGATACGGTTGATATCCCCTTCCAAAGTGCTAATCCGGGCCGTCAGATCCTCAAGCAGTTTTTGCCCTTCAATGCTACGCATATGTATCAGCTCCTCCAAGGCCTCTTCCAAGGCCGGTCGGAAAAACCCCCACATCTGCTCTAAATCTAATTCAGGTTCTTCAATTGATATGACTTCCGGCAAACTTGCCAAGCGATAAATATCCGTTTCATAAGGGCTATGAAGCTCTGAAGCCACTTCCCTCAGGGTCTTATCATACGACAGGGCAATATCTTTGTCAACCTTAACCATTCTCTTTCCTGCTTGCCCTTCCGCCAAATTAATATATACTTCAATGCGACCCCTCTGCACTTTTTCCTGGATCATTTTCCGTACGCGGTCTTCCCATATATTCAAGCTGCGGGGAGATCTGATCACGATCTCGGAAAAGCGATGATTTACAGACTTGATCTCCACCGTTAAATGATAACCATCGAGTCCCGCTTCCCCTCTGCCAAATCCCGTCATACTCCTGATCATACTGTCAGTCTCCTTTGCGAACTTTATTGGGATATGCTTCTGAGTCTAAGTATACAGTAAATGGGAGGAAAAAACACCAAGTAGGGCCAAAAACGCTCTGAATCTTTTAAATTCATCTCTTTTTGGCTGATCTTTCTTGATAGAAAAACCGGCTGATGTGTAGTCTCTACACAATCGCCGGTTTTGATCCATCCCAGGTTTAAAATGAAACCTGCCCCAGTTTATCCTTCATTCTTTCCAGAGCTTCTTTCAAGCGGGCCGTATCCAACGTCAGAGAAATGCGGAAATAACCCTCTCCGTATTCACCGTAACCACTGCCCGGAGTCACGACCACACCGGCCTTTTCGAGCACAAACTCGGCAAATGAGGTTGAGGTATAACCGTTCGGTACCTTAGGCCATACATAGATTGACGCCTTGGTCTTCGGCAGATCCCAGCCCATGGCATTCAAGGTATCCACCACAAAGTCGCGCCGCTCCTGATATACCTTACAGATTTCAGGCACCACCTGATCAGCTGTCTCTAACCCAAGAATAGCAGCTTCCTGCACAGCCTGGAAAACACCGGAATCGATATTTGACTTGATCCGGCCCAGAGCCTCAATCACTTCTGCATTACCTGCCGCCCAGCCGATCCGCCAGCCGGTCATATTGAAGGTTTTAGACATGGAGTGGAATTCAATGCCCACATCCTTGGCGC
>JAEWCM010000026.1 GCA_023390635.1 Bacillota bacterium | reverse complement strand
TGATCCAAATGTTCATTGTAGCATTTGAATCATAGATGGAATTTAATACATGGAGAGATGGCTGAGTTGGTCGAAGGCGCTCGACTCGAAATCGAGTAGGGTCCGAATAGGGCTCTCGTGGGTTCGAATCCCACTCTCTCCGCCATGAGCCTCCAGCGGTTAATATCCGCTGGAGGCTCTTCCTTTTTTAAAAAGCAAATTAAGATTTATATTTAAGCAAAGATTATCAAGAATCAATTTCTGATCAAGGTTATAATTAACCTATCTTAAATTGAAAAGATTAATTGAAAGGAGGATATTTATGGATTACCGCTTAAAGGTGAAGGATTCCCTCAAGTATATTGAAAAAAATCTGGATGATAAGATCAGTCTTGACGATCTTGCCCAAAAAGCTAATCTGTCAAAATATTATTACCACAGGTTATTTCATCAAATAGTAGGTGACCCGGTCACCAAATATATCAGCAAGCGGCGGATGGAAAAGGCAGCAGAAGAACTGATCCAGACCGATCAGCCCATCATTGAGATCGCCCTAAGGTATCAATACAGCTCCCAGGAATCGTTTTCAAGAGCTTTCAGGAAAATTTACGGGCTGACGCCGGGAAAATACCGGAAGACGCATGTCAGCAGCAAATATAGCATTATCAATAGGAATACATACGCCGGTGAGATCATGAATATGGCCGCGTAAACAGCGGATGGGAGGTTAATATGAGCAGTCTTATACCTATGGTCGTTGAACAGACATCCCGGGGAGAACGTTCTTATGATATCTTTTCCAGGCTGCTGAGTGACAGGATCATCATGCTTAACGGCACGGTAACGAATGAATTGGCAAGCCTGATTATCGCGCAGATGCTTTTTCTCGAATCGGCCGACAGTGAGAAGGATATTCATTTATACATCAACAGCCCCGGCGGGTCAGTGACAGATGGATTTGCCATTATGGATACAATGAATTATATCAAATGCGATGTTTCCACAATCAGTGTAGGCCAATCGGGAAGCGCAGCCTCATTACTGCTGGCTTCAGGGGCCAAAGGCAAGCGCTTTGCCCTGGAAAACAGTGAAGTACTGATTCATCAGCCATCCATATCGGGAGGACTTCAGGGGCAAGCCACAGATATCAAAATTCATAGTGAGTGGCTGGAGAAAACGAAGACAAAGTTACACCAGGTATATAGCAGTCTCACCGGTCAGCCGGTCGAAAAGATTGAAACAGACATGGAGAGAGATTATTATATGACGGCAGAGCAGGCGAAAGATTATGGATTAATCGATGAGATCTTATCCTGTCGCAAGTAAATATTTCTCTTGACAATTGATGAGAATCCAGGTATTTTTTAAAGTATACTAAACATATTATTTTAATAGGTCTATGGGTTCACCAAGCAAATTGGAAGCCAAACCTTAAAAAGATGCCCTCAAAGGATCTTTTAAGGTTTGGCTTTTTTGTACTTACGACTTATGGCTGGACATGAATGGGCAACGATTGCTCAGGGAGTGCCGGTGCGGTGTGAACCAGGCAATAAATCGGGAAATGGGAGGAGAATCTATGACAAAGTCAGCGCAAAGTCTTACCGAGCTGATCGGCAATACGCCGTTGCTTAAACCCAATCGCTATATCGAGAAGGAGCAAATTCCTGCGTCCCTTTATTTCAAGCTGGAATATTTTAATCCGGCAGGCAGCGTCAAAGACAGAATCGCTTTGGCCATGATTGAAGACGGGGAGGAAAAAGGGGTTCTTAAGCCGGGAGCAACCCTGATTGAGCCGACCAGCGGCAACACGGGAGTGGGGCTGGCCCTTGTGGCAGCCACCAAAGGATACAAATTGATTCTAACCATGCCCGATACCATGAGCGTGGAGCGGAGGACTTTGGTCAAAGCTTTGGGTGCTACGGTAGTCCTCACTCCCGGCAGCCAGGGCATGAAGGGAGCCATTCTGAAAGCGCAGGAGCTGAACGCCCAGATTAAAGACAGCATTATTTTGCAGCAGTTTGAGAATCCGGCTAACCCGGCCATTCATAAGAAGACCACGGCAGAGGAGATATGGCGGGATACGGAAGGGGAGATTGACATTTTCGTCGGCGGTGTGGGTACGGGGGGCACGGTGACGGGTGTAGGGGAAGCTCTGAAGGAGAAAAACCCCTCTGTCGGGATTGTGGCCGTAGAGCCCTTCGATTCTCCCGTTTTATCAGGGGGCCAGTCAGGGCCGCATAAGATCCAGGGGATCGGAGCCGGTTTTGTGCCCAAGGTGTTTAATCCCGGCATTGTGGACGAAATTTTCAGGGTGCACAACGATGAAGCTATCGACACTTCCCGGCTCCTGGGACGGGAAGAAGGGCTGCTGGTCGGTATCTCTTCGGGAGCGGCGGCCTTCGCTGCGGCGCAAATTGCCAGACGCAGTGAGAATCAGGGCAAGACCATTGTCGCCCTGCTGCCCGATACGGGCGAGCGCTATCTGTCCACCATCCTCTATCAATACGAAACATCCTTATAACCGGAGGGATACTATGTCAAATTTTATTGAAAGACCCCGCACCTCCTGCGCTCTGGGAGGGGCTCTGGCCACCCTCAGTGCCCTGCCCCGGGTGGTGCCTATTATTCATACAGCCCTCGGCTGCGGCGGAAACCTAAGCGGGGCGACCGCCTTCGGGTCGGGCTACTGCGGATCCAGCTACTGCAGCGGTCCCAGTGCTCCGAGCAGCGGAATTACAGAAACGGAGATCGTGTTCGGCGGGGTGGATCGGCTGAGGGAAGAAATCACCTCTGCCTTTGAACTGATTGACGCCGATCTGTTTGTGGTGGCCACAGGCTGCATGACGGAGATGATCGGTGATGATGTGCAAGGGGTGGTGAGCGATTTTGCAGGGGAGGGAAAGCCTATTCTGGCCATCAGCACTCCCAGCTTTCAGGGGGATGCTTATGCCGGCTATGAGATTACCCTGGAGGGAATATTCAACCACTATCTTCCCGTGATTAAAGAAAAAAATCCTAAGCTGGTCAATCTTTTCGGCATTATACCTAGCTATGACCCCTTTTTCCGAGGTGATTTAGGGGAAATTAAGAGGATTCTGGAGCGGCTCGGCTTATCTGTCAATACCTTTTTTACCCCCGACCAGACTCTGGAAAACCTGAAAAGTGCGCCGGCAGCCGCTTTAAATATTGTCTTCTCTCAGGTGTGGGGGACGGAGTTTGCGACTCATTTTCAGGAAAAGCATGGCACGCCCTCTTGGGTCACTGATCTACCGATTGGTCCAGAGGCGACGGACCGCTTCCTGCGCCAGATCACGGAAAGGCTGGGGCTGGACGGGAGAGTCACGGAGCAGGTGGTGGGGGAAGAGAACCGCCAATATTACGGCTATTTTGAGCGGGCGGTGGATGCTTTTGCCGACGCTGAGTATAAGTTTTATGCGGCCACAGTCACCAACGCCAATTATGCCATTCCGGTAGCCTCCTATCTGGCCCGGGAGCTGGGCTGGATTCCTAACGATGTGTTTGTCACCGATGTTTTGAATGACGAACAGAAAGGGATTCTCAGCGAGGCATACCGGAATACGGAGCTTGCGGGCCGGGTGCAGTTTGAGACAGACACGAGCAGGATTGGCAAAGCCTTGACGAAGAACCATGCCCGACCAGCGGGAGAGCGGTATTTCGACGCTTATCAGCCTCTCTACATTCTCGGCAGCACCCTGGAAAAGGAACTGGCCGCCAAACAGGGTGCCAGCTGGCTGAGCATCAGCTATCCCGTCTATAACCGAATCATTGTGGATCGGGGCTATGCCGGATATGCAGGTGGGCTCCATCTCTTTGAGGATCTGATTGACGTCCTGATGGCGCCGAAGTAAGGAGGAAACAGCATGAGCTATTATGAACAAAAAACGCCGCCTGTCCGGGATGAGCGTCTGACCATTGGCGACAGTTTCAGCGGCTGCGGGGGAGAATTACTGGATTGCGCCAAATCGGGCTGCCTGCTGCAGAAGAACCGGAGCTTCTGGCAGGCCGGGGCCTGCCAGATGAGCTTATCTCTGATGATGGCTGCTACGGTGGAGAATGCGGTGATTGTGATGCATGGGCCGGTGGGCTGCGGCAGTCAGCTGCACGGTCTGACCCCTCAAACCAACAAGGGAAAAGGAAAACGGGGCAAGGCCCCCAAGCCTTTTGCCTGGCTTTCTACAAACCTGCGCGAGGCGGATGTGATTGGGGGAGGAGAGAAAAAGCTGCTGGAAACGCTGGAATATGCAGACCGGGAGTTCCGACCGGAGATCATTTTTGTTGTCTCCACCTGTGCCCCCAATATTATTGGTGATGATGTGGATGAGGTGGTGCACCAGGCCCAGGAGAGCGTAGCCGCCCATATTGCCCTTATTCACTGCCCAGGCTTTAAGACCAGAGTGGTAGCCACCGCTTATGACTCCTTTTACCACAGCCTTCTTAAAACGATTCCCTTTGCTCCTCTGCCGTATAAAGACTATCTTCCTCTGGAGGAAAGCGACCCCAACTATGAGCTGGCCCTTAAAAAGCAAAATTTCCAGAAAAGCCGGACCGTCAATTTGTTTAATGCCACCTCCATCGGGCCGGATGATGAAGAGGAGCTGACCCGTTTGCTGAGCGCTCTGGGTCTTAAAGTGCGGGTCTATACGGAATACAGCTCCCTGGATGAGTTCCGCCAAATGTCCTGGGCTGCTCTTAATGTGAGCATGTGCAGCGTCCATGATGATTATCTTCTTGCTTACCTTAAGGAGACCTATGGGATTCCCTATGTGATTCAGGGCATGCCAATCGGAGTAAAGGCCACCCGGGAATGGCTGGTTTCCATTGCCTCTCATTTCGGTTTGGAGGAAGAGGCCAATCGGTTGGCGGATTACGAGGAAAAGCTGGTCAATGAGGCCATCCAGCCTTTCCTGCCTGGGCTGCAGGGCAAGCGGGTGCTGATCTGTGGCGGCGTGGTGCGGGCTGGTCAGGAGGCTCGGGTGCTCAAGGAGCTGGGGTTGGACGTGATTGCCGTTCGGGCTTACCATTATGACAACAATGCGGAGGAGGTCTACAGTGCCTTGACCGAAGAACTGCCCGACGTGCCGCTGGCCATCAGCAATCAGCTGTTTGAGCTGGCCAACCAGATTCATACCTACAAGCCCGACCTGGCTATTTCCCATGCCGGGACACAGGGCTGGCTGGCCAAAATGGGAGTGGCTTCCATGCAGATTTTCAGTGTCGATAAAGTTTATTTCGGCTACAGCGGATTGTTTTCTTTGTTAAAGCGGATGTTATTTGTTCTGGAAAACCCTTCGTTCCAGAATCGGTTAGTCCATAATATTAAGTCCCCCTATAAGGCGGACTGGTTTACAAAGGATGCCTTTTCCTACCTGAAAGGCTAGGGCCTATGGCGAAGGGACTAATGCCGATGATGAATAAAACAGAGGAAGAGAAGTTTGATGGTTAAGCTCATCGCTCCATACCTCAAGGGTCCAGCCGGGGTTTTGGCAGTACTGGCTCCATTGTTGATGGCCCTGGAAGTGGTAATGGATTTGCAGCAGCCCGCTTTGATGGCCGACATTATTGATGTGGGGGTCGCCAACGGCGACCTTCATTATGTATGGCTGGCAGGCCTGAAAATGCTGGCCTTTGCTTTCCTCGGCTTTATCGGCGGTTCGGGCTGCGGTATTTTAAGCTCGATTGCCGCTTTAAAGATGGGGGAGAGGATGCGGCAGGGCTTGTTCGACAAGATTCAGGCCCTTTCCTTTGCTCAGATCGATGCTTTAAAAACCCCTTCACTGATTACCCGCCTGACTAATGATGTAACTCAGGTGCAGAATATGGCGATGCTGATGATGAGGACCATGGTCCGTTCCCCTGCCTTTTGTCTCGGCAGCATGGTCATGGCCTTTATGCTCAGTCCCCGGCTGGCCTTACTGTTTTGTGTTATTCTTCCTGTGCTCATTGGCAGCATTCTGTGGGTACTGCAAAGATCCCGTCCTCTGTTTGCCCAAGTGCAGGGAACGATTGACCGGGTGAATACGGTGATGCGGGAGAATTTACTGGGGATCAGAACCATTAAATCCTTCACCCTGGAGGAAAACCAGTTTGGGCGTTTCAGCAAGGTGAATGACGAGCTGACGGAAGAAAGCATCCGGGCGCAGAACCTGACTTTTCTACTGCTGCCCCTGATCACTCTGGTGATGAATTTAAGCGTTGTGGCCATTCTCTGGTT
>JAEWCM010000022.1 GCA_023390635.1 Bacillota bacterium | reverse complement strand
CGCGAATTGCTTCGGTGCTGTGAAGAAGCAGATATTCCGAGCCGGTCTATGATGCTGCTGGGACTGGGAGAAACGGATGAAGATAGGATCGAGCAATTATTCTTTTTAAAACAGTTTAAAAAGCTTTATCAACTTCGCTTATCCCGGTTTATGCCTTTCCCAGGGACTCCTTACAAGGATCGACCCAGATGCTCTCCCTGGGATGTGGCACTGATTACGGCAATGGCCCGCCTGTTGCTGCCCAAAGTGGAGGTGTGTCTGGCTGCCGGAAACAGCACCGACGATATCCCCCTCTGGTACCTGGCAGGCGGGGGAAATCAATTGATCGGTGCCTCTATTACCAGAAAGGCACCTCCTCGGACGCCTGAAATAGATATTTATGAGATCGGGGACGGTGCTTATGTCGTGGATCAGCGCAGGCAGGTGGCAAGAGTGCTGGAAGGGATGAAGCTGGAATATCCAAGCTTTTGATTTTGCTGCCTTAAAGGGGAAAGTAAGGGGAAGGCTTCTGGTTGAAAAAGAACAAGCCCAGTCCGCCGATACCTAAATGACTGCCCAGGACACTGCCGATCGTGCTGACAATGAAGTTCTGGGCCCCAATTTTTTTCACCAGGCAATCTTTCAGCTTTTCGGCGCCAGGCAGGTTATCGGAATGAGCAATGCCGATGATTTGCTCGGGAAAAGCTTTGATGCGCTCTGCCATGATGTCTGCCACCATGTTCAAAGCCTGTTGGCTGCCCCGGGCTTTCTTGATCACTTCCATCAAGCCGTCCTTGACATCCAAAATCGGCCTGATGTCGAGAAAGGAACCCAGGATACCCTGGAGCTTGCCAATGCGTCCGCCCTTTACCAGCCAGTTGATGTCCGCAATAGTAAATATGTGTTCTACATGCTCTGTCAGGTCGATGGTGTGCCGGGTGATGGCCTCAAATTCGTACCTGGCTTCAATCATTTGCACTGCCTGCCAGGCGATCAGGCCTGTAGCGACAGAGCCCCCTTTGGAATCAATCACCTGCATCTTCCGCTCCGGATATTTGAACCGAATCTCTGACAGTACGGTTTCGGCCAGTTGATACGTTCCGGAAAGGGCGGAGGAAAAAGCGAGATAGATAAAATCTTCTCCCTGTTCACAACATCTGTGAAAGGTTTGATAAAGATCAGCAGGGCTGACCTGGGAGGTCTTGGGTAATATACCTGAATGCATAGCCGCAAAAACTTCATCAGTAGTAATGTCTACTTTATCCCGATAATCTTTTTCGTCAAGCAGCACATGCAGAGGGAGCATAAGGATACCGTATTTCTCCATGACGCCGGCCGGCAGGTCACAGGTGCTGTCCACAATAAATCTGATCACACATTTCACCTCAATAAATTTACATAGTCACTGAAAAGTAAGACTCTAATACATTCATATTATATTTGCCGGAAGAATATCCAAAATGTCGTGTTATAGGTTTAGGAATATTGTTATCATTTATGGTCCGCTTGTTTAAGACGGCGGGGTCTCCTGGCCTAACCCCAGCAAAGCATAGGAAATCAGGCTTTTGACAAATTCGGAATCAATGGATTCTCCTGTGATTAACAGGCGATAAAAGATGGGGGAGAAAATCAGGTCAATACTGAGCTCAAGGTCCAGATCCTTCCGCAGTTCCCCTCTGAAGACAGCCCGCTCCAGGATAGTGCGGGAAATAAGACGACGGGGATGAAAATACCTGACCCGGTATTCTTCAGCAATGTTGGCATCGAATTGACCGGCGGCAATCAATTCAGCCATCACTTTTCCCTGGGGTCCGGTAAAGAAGGTGGCCAGATTATTGACCTGCAAAAACAGATCTTCTTGCACCGAACCGGTATCCGGGACCTGGAGTTTTAATTCCGTGGCGGCGAAAAATCCGTCCAAAACCACAGCCGCTTTATTAGGCCACCATTTATAGATGGTGGCTTTGCTTACTCCGGCCCGCTCGGCTATTCCCTCGACCGTTACAGTATTAAACCCCTGGGCCAGTAATAAATCATAGGCCGCAGTTAAGATGGCTTGCTTTGTTTCTTCACTGCGGGGACGACCGGCCTTTTTATCCATTAAAATCTCTCCTTTGCTAATTCCAAAGTGATAGAGAAACGATACGTCTATTATACTATAAATATTTGCCGAAAAAAGAGATTTACAAAACTAAACGTATCGTATATTATATTTGTATACGATACGTTTAGTTTTGTAAATCTTTAAAAAACCACTGAAGTGGATTGAGGAGGAGTTTATATGAAAATAGAATGGAATGGAGAAAAAAAGGTTTCTTTTTGGCTCGTATTTTTGCTGGCCGGTGCTTGCGGTCTGATTGTGGCCAATCTTTACTATGCTCAGCCCCTGGTGGGACCTATTAGTACGGCGACGGGAGTTCCCGCCAATCTTTCGGGATTAATTGTGACGATGACACAGCTGGGCTATGCGCTGGGGCTTTTGTTGCTGGTTCCTTTAAGTGATTTGCTGGAAAACCGGCGCCTGACCGCATCTGTTCTGATGATTGCCATGTTAGGGCTGGTCACAGCAGCGATGGCCAAAAGTTCTTATGTTTTTTTCACGGCAGCCATCTTAATCGGCTTAGGTTCTGTGGCGGCTCAGATTTTAGTGCCTTGGGCGGCTCATCTGGCACCGGCTCAGCAAAGAGGGAAGATTGTAGGGAACGTGATGAGTGGGCTTTTACTCGGCATTATGCTGGCCCGGCCTGCAGCAAGCTTGATCACAGGAATTTGGGGATGGAAGGCAGTGTTTATGATGTCCGCGGTGCTCATGGGGATGCTGATGATTTTGTTAAGCTGCCTGCTTCCCCAAAGAAAGCCTATGCCTCAAGGCAGTTATGCATCAATGCTCGCTTCACTCTGGACTCTTCTGAAAACGACCCCTGTTTTGCGGCGCAGAGCCTTGTACCAAGCAACCTTATTCGGGAGCTTCAGTTTATTCTGGACAGCGGTTCCCTTATGGCTGGCCCAACACTTTCACTTGACTCAGAAGGGAATTGCCTTGTTTGGCCTTGTTGGTGTAGCCGGAGCCATTGCAGCTCCTTTGGCAGGACGGTTGGCAGACAGGGGTTGGTCCAGGAGACTGACAGGCATGGCCTTTGTGATCGCAGCGTCTTCCTTTGTCCTCACTCATGTTGGGCAAACCAATCGGCCCTTTTCTCTGGGCATCTTTGGCCTGGCGGCTATTCTTCTGGATATGGCGGTTTCAGGGAATCTGGTGTTAGGTCAGCAGGCCATTTATGCCTTGGGTGATGAGATCCGGGGCCGGGTCAACGGAGTATTCATGGCGGTCTTCTTTGTCGGAGGAGCGGCCGGATCGGCTCTGGGAGGGTGGGCCTATGCTCATGGGGAGTGGCCGTTGGCCTCTGTGATTGGGTTGGCGTTGCCGGTCCTTGGATGGCTTTATTATCTTACAGAAAGAAGAAATAAGTAAGAACTTCAGCAACTGAATAGTTGGCAGTGGAAAATTACGATGCTGCAATCAACCTAATTGTTGATAGCAGCATCGTTACGGCTTCCTTCTAGAATCTGTGATGTGATAAAAGGTCAGTACAGGATGTCGCAAAAGCATCCGGGGACCGGAGTATTGCATCACTTTTTTTATAGCTTCTCTCATTTCCGGTTTATAGCAATGGACTTTACATTTGGCACAGACCGGTTTGGTTGTACCAAATTGGCATTTTATGATGCGATTGCTCGAATACTCCCAAAGCTTCTCACATTCGGCGCATTTTCTTTCTTGAGAGTGGTGGAATTTTCGGCAATAGATATCAATCATCTTTTCCACGGTAAGCTGTTCTCTTTCCAGCCTTTTGCTCTTTGAACTTATTTTTTTCATTTCTTCTTCTGATTCCATCGTTAAAAACAGCTCCTTCGTTTGCAGTTGAAGAGGTGCAATTCCATGGTACAACATAGCTTCTTATTTGAATAGTAGCTCAGGTAGATATTTGTCATGTAGGTAATATGTTGACAAAGAAAATAATCTGGCATAGAATAAAGTAAACTTATGGTTTACTTTATTTCACCTTAGTGAAAGAGGAGCTTTCATGGGAATACAACAACGCAAGGAAAGAGAAAAAGAAATCCGCAGAAACGATATCATTGAAGCAGCGGAAAGAGTATTTTTCACAAAAGGATATGACAGTGCCACCATGGATGATGTGGCAAAGGAAGCGGAGTTTAGCAAGAGAACCGTATATGTCTACTTCAACAGTAAAGAACAGATATACTTTGAAATTATGACACGGGGATATCGACTGTTAATTAACATGATAATAAACAATTTAACCAATAAAAAAGCCTGTAATGCTATTGAAACGATAAGTCAGATGGCTTTGATTTTCTATCGGTTTAGTATAGAAAGTCCAGAATATTTCTCTGCAATTATGGACTATGAAAATGGGGAATTCGATTTTCAAAATGGTATTCCGGATCAATCGAGGGAAGAGTGCTATGCTCTAGGCGAGGAAATCTTGGGTTATTTAATCAGAACTTTGGAAAAAGGTATAGAGGAGAAGTCCATAAGAAGTGATCTGGAGGTTGTCAGAACAGCTCTTGTTTTATGGGCCTGCATGATTGGGATATTCAATACGGCCAGGAAAAAAGAGAAATATATTGAGAACTATCATCGGACATCTCCGGAGGAATTGGTATCATCAGGTTTACACCTTATTATCAGATCTATTCAGGTTGAAAACGGAGGGAATTAAGGATGAGCAAGGGGACGGTGAAGAAAAAAGTGACTATTATCCTTTCCAGCATTGGTATTCTGCTTATCGTCGCTTTAGGAATCTTATTTATGATCAGTGGAGTTTTCCAAACCCCTAAATACTTGGAACCCTGGCAAAAAGACTATGCGCAAAAATTTGATGACCCTAGAATCCAGCTTGTGGCACACGGTCTGTTGGCTGCAAATGGGCATAATATGCAGCCGTGGAAGATCAGGCTTGATGAAAAAGATCCGATGGTGTTTTATCTGTATGCCGACTGTGATCGTTTAACCAAGGAAGTAGATCCCTTAGCACGGCAAATGATGGTCACGCAAGGGACGTTTTTGGAGTATGTCCGGGTTGCCGGAGAGAAATTGGGGTATGCAACCAAGGTAGAGTTGTTTCCGGAAGGGGACTATGACGAAAAAAATTTGACGGAGAGTATGCGAACCAAACCGGTAGCTAAAGTGGCTCTTACGAAAGGTACTCCTCAGAGTGACGAGTATTATGATGATATGTTTTTGCCGGATACCAACAGGGCGGCTTATCAGCCGAAGCTACTGAGCTCTGAGCAGATAAACCGGTTAGTGGCTATCAATCAGGAGAGCAATATGTCTATAGAAATTTTTCAGGATAAAGAAAACTTAGCCAAATTAGGAAGCTACGCCATGGAAGGGGCAAAAATTGAGGCAGGGGTAAATCGTGTCATGCAAGAATCAAATGAGATTTTTCGTGCTAATGAGTATCAGAAAAATAAATACCGTTATGGATTTTCAGTCGAGGGACAGGGTACTTCAGGAATTATGAAACATTTATTACAAGGATTGGTGACACTTTTTCCATCAATGAACAGCGGAAAGGCTGCAGAAAATATGTATATTCAGTCTGCCCAGACTTCGGTGGACAATACTCCCGCTTATGCCATGATTAGTACAAAAGACAACAGCCGGATTAGCCAGGTCAAAAGTGGTATGCTTTACAGTCGATTGATACTGGTTGCCCAGCAGATGGGATTGGTAATGCAGCCGTTAAGCCAGGTTTTAGAAGAATATCCGGAAATGAAAGGGGTATACAGCCGCATCCATCAGGACTATGCTCCAGACGGAGGTACGATCCAAATGCTTGTCCGTTTGGGCCAGCCCACGAAGAAAGTCCCGCAAAGTATGCGGCGGGATGTGATGGACTTAATTGTAGAAAATGTGACTGGCGGTAAATAAAGAATAGTTAGGCAATGAGAACCATAACAGAGACCCAGTATGCGCGATATGCATACTGGGTCTCTGCTATGGTTTTAATTTTTATAAATAAATGCAACGACTTCATGAAGATCGATGGAAAGCATACTTGACATTTGCGCTTTTGAGATGATATTCTATAAATGGAAAGCGTACTTTCCTTAGGGGGTGGTATATAGTGAAGAACCGCTTGGAAGAGATTCGCAAACAGAGAGGAATAAAGCAGGAAGAATTGGCAACTGCTTTAGAGGTCTCCAGGCAAACAATAGGGTCGCTGGAAAACGGGCGTTACAATCCTTCTATTATATTGGCTTTTAAGATTGCCAAATTCTTTGGTATGAGCATTGAGGAAATATTCATTTATGAGGAGGAAGATAGCAATGAAAAGTAACGGGATGGTTAAATATGTAATTTTCTCCGCTTTAGGATTGATAATGATGATCGGAGGATTGGTAATTACAAAACTGCAGCCGGATGCCCAGGGTATTATGCTGACCTTGCCTTACGTCTGTTTTGGCATAGGGGCAGGCGTGTTCGGAGGAAATTTAGGTATGGCAATTCAGAAATATATGCTGAACAAGGATTTCGAAAGGGCTAAAAAAATAGAAATTGAACAAAAGGATGAACGTAATATCACTATTGCCAACAAGGCAAAAGCTAAGGCCTATGATTTTATGATTATGATATTCAGTGGAGTGATATTGGCATTCACATTGCTGCAGGTCGAACTTTATGTTCTTCTGGCTCTGATTGCTGTCTATCTTTTGATTATATTTACTATGATTTATTGGCTCAATAAGTATCAGAAAGAGATGTAAGGACAGCTTATCTTCCGGAATATTTTACAGCAGATTAATCTAGCAATTAGATAATAAAATAAGCAATGCCGTCAAAAGGGTTTCCCTTTAGACGGCATTTTCTTTTGTAAGCCTTCCGAAATTGTTCATTGTTATTTCCCTTCTTGTTATTTATTTCATTGCCGTTTATTATTGAGTGGGCATTATGGCTTAAGATTGAATGAGACTTTGATGGTAAGTTATATGTAAAGATCATAGACTATATTAGCATGAAGTGAAAAATATCCACCGAAATGATTAATAGTAAAAATGTTTGTAAGCAGGTAATTGAAAGGTGAAGAAAATGGATAATATTTTAAAAAGAAATAATGTCAAAGTATTTGGTGGAGGTAAATTTTAGAAACATTGGAGATCACCAATGCCATTTTCGTGGGCCATTTAGTAAGTTCGATGATCGGATTGCTGGTATCAATTCAAAAACCGGAACTTTTAAAAATGATGGAGATGAATTTTGTAGGCTGGGCCAGCATGAATGCGGCAATGTTGGTGGATAATCCCCATCGTCCGGTTTTGACGGAAAATTTAAAAAAGATTTTTTTTGCTGAGGATCCTAATGCTATGAGTGATTTTGCACAAGCTACTTTTTTTCAGACCATCGGAGGGATTTGGAAAAAGCAGTCGTTCCATCTTTAATTATTCAATGTTCGGTGGACAGCATCGTACCTCTCGAGGTAGCTCATTATTTGGAGAAGCATCTAAAAAACAGTGTCCTTAAGATTATTGATGCCAGAGGTCATTATCCCAATCTAAGTCAGCCAGTAGAAACATCCGAAATTATATTGAGATATTTAGAGACAGGGAATCCCGATTTGATAGAAGGATGTGAGTATGTTGCACCCCAGAATTGATAATGCTCCTTGTGGTTATATATTGCTGAGCGGTCAGGGAAAGGTTAAAGAAGTTAACCAAACATTTCAGAACCTAATTGAATGGGGACATGAGGATATTATTGATAAAAATATTGAAATTTTTCTGTCTCCGGCCAGTAAAATAATTTTTCATTCTCTGTTTCTTATGCAAATTGAGCTTGTCGGACAGGTTGAAGAAACCTATGTGACTTTTAAATCAAAGAGTAACTTGGAAATCCCCTTCTTGTTAAGTGGAAAGTTGGTTAATTCTGAAGGTGAGAATTTAGTTGATTGTGTTGCAGTAAAAATAAGTAAACGCAATGATTATGAACATGAACTGCAAGAGATAAAAGAGCAGTTGGAAGAAGCTTATCGCTTAAAAAATGAAGCACTGAAACAGGAGAGCAAGCTCAGAGATTTGTTTGAAACTACCTTATTTTCAATTAATGAAGGAATTATCGTCACTGATAAATTAGAAAATATTACTATGATGAACAAGTGGGCGGAAACATACACAGGTTGGGCGGCTGATGATACATTGGGCCATAGTTTTAATGAGGTATTTTACTGTGTCGATATCAGAACAAGAGAGCCAAAGCTGGATATTCTGAGAAAAGTGATAGAAACTGAAAGTGGCCAGGATTTTTTGGAAAATCTTATCCTTCTTTCTAAAGATGGAATAGAGCGCTTTATCATGGGAACTTCAGCGTGTTTGATATCAAAGGACAATGAGATTAATGGAACAGTGACTTCTTTTCGTGATATTACGAAGGAATATCTTCAGGAAAAAGAAATCGACGGCTTCCTGAATGTAAACATGGATATGCTTTGTGTTTCAGATTTCCATGGCAGACTGCACAAAGTCAATAAAAGGTTTGAAGAGATACTTGGATATGCAGCTGAGGACTTAATTGGAAGAGATTTTATATCATTTGTACATGAAGAAGATATCCAGGAAACGGCGGATGCTCTGAATAATCTGGAGGATCATAGAGTAGTCCATGGATTTAGCAATCGTTACCGGTGCGGAGATGGTTCTTTCAGATATCTTGAATGGAAGGTTCAACTTGGTGTAGGGCAGTTTATTTATGCTACGGCCCAAGATGTTACAGAAAAAAGACTAAAGGAAGAACAGTTACAAAAAATAGCTGTTAAAGATGAATTAACAGGTTTATATAACCGGCATTATCTCAATATGGTTTTGGAAAGTGAAATGGAAAGGGCAAATCTCACTGGCGCTTCTATTTCCCTGGCTATATTGGATTTGGATAATTTCAAAAGGGTCAATGACACCTGGGGTCATCCTATCGGTGATGAATTGCTTAAAATGACAGCTCATATTACCAGCGATACTATTCGTAAAACGGATTTACTGGTCCGTTTTGGCGGCGAAGAATTTGTGATACTGATGCCGCAAACAAATAGCACTGAATCTGTTATTGCACTTGAGAAAGTAAGGGCAGCGATAGAGAACAATTGTCACCCAGTGACCGGACGGCAAACCATCAGTATTGGAGTTGCCAAAATGATAAAATTTGAAACTTTTCAAGCATGGTATAAGCGGGCGGATGAGGCGCTCTACCGTGCTAAACAGGAAGGGCGTAACCGAGTGGTTCTCTTTCCGATTGAATAATATAATTGTGATTACCCAAAGCAGCCAAATACATATTTACTTTAGCATGCTAACGTATTACAATAATAACCTAGAGGATGCATATAAAATACAAAAAGCAAAAAATATAGGGGGAAAGAAGATGAAAAAGTTAACAATGATTCTGGCGGTGGCGCTTACTTTAGGGTTGATGACTGGCTGTGGGACAACAAGCAGTTCTTCTGATCAAGGAACGGCAAGTACAACAGGTGGCCAAAAAACTTTTACCGTAGGGTTTGATAAAGAATTCCCCCCAATGGGCTTTGTAGATAACGACGGTTCTTATATAGGTTTTGACCTTGACTTAGCCAAAGAAGTAGCTAAACGTCTGGATATGAAATTGGAATTTCAACCGATTGACTGGTCGGCAAAAAATATGGAGCTGGATTCAGGAAACATTGATTGCATATGGAATGGTTTTACAATTAATGGTCGGGAGTCAGAATATACATGGACTCAGCCTTATATGAACAATAATCAGATTGTGGTTGTGCTTAAGAATTCTAAAGTATCAAAGCTAACGGATTTGAAAGGTAAAACGGTAGCAGTACAGGATGACTCCAGTGCCTTGTCGGCAATTGACGGCAATGTCGGTTTTAAAGAGTCGCTCGGAGAATTGATTAAAACAAATACCAACTTGAATGCCTTGATGGAATTGGAATCAGGAGCTGTGGATGCAGTGGTGATGGATGAGATTGTTGCGCGTTACACGATTGAGAAAAAAGGCGGAAACTATAAGGTGCTTGATGATGTGATTGGTGCTGAGAAATTCGGTGTCGGATTTAAATTAGGCAAGACTGAATTGAGAGATAAAGTAGAGAAAACACTTGAAGAAATGGCAAAAGATGGAGCCCTCGCCAAGATTTCCAATGACTGGTTCGGTAAAGATATCACAACGATTGGCAAATAAACCGCCTGTATTGTTTTTAGGAGAGAGGCGGAAAAGAATACAGGAGCGGTAGCATGAATAATAGCGGCTTGTTTTCAGATAATTTATCTGCAACCTTCAGTCAGCTTTCAGCAGGTTTGCTGACGACTGTGGAAATATTTGTACTTACCTTATTGTTTTCCCTGCCCCTGGGCTTGCTTGTGGCTTTCGGACGTATGTCAGAAAATACATTATTGCGCTGGATCACTAAGATTTACATCTCTATTATGCGTGGAACACCGTTAATGCTCCAACTCATGGTCGTATATTTTGGGCCCTATTATATTTTTGGAATGTCCATTAGTAAGGAATACCGTTTTTATGCTGTTGTCATCGGCTTTGTCTTAAATTACGCTGCCTATTTTGCAGAGATTTACAGGGGTGGGATAGAATCGATGGCGGAAGGACAGTATGAGGCTGCCCAAGTATTAGGTTTCAGCAGGCTTCAAACCTTTTTTACCATTATCCTGCCTCAAGTGTTTAAGCGAATCCTTCCCTCCATTACTAATGAAGTCATTACTTTGGTAAAGGATACGTCACTTGCCATGGTTATTTCAGTCGGTGAAATGTTTACAGCCGCGAAGGCTCTGGCGTCAGCTCAGGTTTCCGTTATTCCTTTCGCGGTGGCAGGATTGTTTTACTATATTATGAACTACGGAGTGGCCTGGGTTATGGAACGATTTGAAAAGCGGTTCGACTATTACAGATAGGGAGACTGACTAAATGAGTTTACTGGAAATGACCAACATCAGTAAGGGCTTTAGCGGCCTTGAGGTTATACGGGATATATCACTTAAAGTGGATGAAGGGGAAGTACTGGGTATTATCGGCCCTTCCGGTTCAGGAAAATCCACTCTACTTCGCTGTGCTACTTTATTGGAAAGGATTGACTCCGGTAATATCACGTACAGGGGAGAAACTATGGCTGCTAACGGAGCCGATGGGAAGGCAGTGTATAGTGGGGCTGCTCAGTTAAAGAAAATTCGCGCCTACTTTGGCTTAGTTTTTCAAAACTTTAATCTTTTTCCTCATTTTTCTGTGCTTCGTAATATTACAGAAGCCCCTGTACGGGTGGCAGGGCAAAATAAAGAGGAAGTCAGGGAGAAGGCTATAGAATTATTGAAACAAATGGGTCTGGAGGATAAGGCAGATGCTTATCCTTATCAGCTTTCCGGCGGGCAGCAGCAGCGTGTGTCCATAGCCAGGGCCTTGGCTTTAAATCCGGATATATTGTATTTTGATGAGCCGACCAGTGCTTTAGATCCTGAGCTTACCGGTGAGATTTTAAAAGTAATCAGGGACTTGGCGGCAAAGCATATGACGATGGTGATCGTCACCCATGAAATGGCCTTTGCCAGGGATGTGGCTGACCGGATCATTTTTATGGACGGAGGCGTTATTGTGGAAGAAGGTAAGGCTGATCAACTAATCAATAATCCAATGCACGAAAGGACCAAATTATTTTTGAACCGTTTTACGATGAAATAAGAGATTGTAGTAATTCTGAAAGAAGCCGATTTGGATAAATTGGCTTCTTCCGTTTTAGTTGTGATAGAATAAAAAAGAGTTCAATTTTTATAGGGCGGAGGGATCGGATGAAAAAGAAAAGAACAATTCTATTTATGATCGCTTTGTCTGCTGTCCTAGGAGTATTTCTTGCATTCTTCCTTATTAACCCCTTAGTTTATAGCAACAATCAAAAATTAAAGCAAGCAGTGATGTCTGTAAAATCAGATACAGTCTCGCTAAATGAAACGGTGCCATTTACCTGGGATGCAGTTTATACTTTTGCGCCGTACATAACGAAAAATGAAATTGAAAAAATAATTGGTTTTAAAAGTAATAGTATCCAAGAGACTGTGAATGATGGAATGATCCAGCTTGTCTTTATCAAGGGCTCAAAAGTCGTGAGCAGTATTTGTGGGTATAGTGAAGATCTGGGATATAATATCTATTTTCCCATAAAGGAAGGGAATTACTACTCAAAAATCGATTTTAAAGAAAACCCTGTTTTTTCTGTCATGCGTGTTGATGATGTTGTGAAATTAACATATATAGAATAAATAAAATGTTAGTTTGAAGCCTTGAAAAAACAATTTTCAAGGCTTACTTTTATATTTTGATCTTTTTGCTGAAACTAAACTTATCTAAAGATAAAAGTTAATCTATTAATGCAATAGGAATAATCATTTGATAAATTTAGTTATCCGTAATATTATTGTAAGTAAGATTAGACGGGTCAAGAGGGAGCGTGAAAGGATGACGAAAGAAATAATTCCTGAGATTATGCTGAAGGACGGCTTGAGGATACCGTTCATCGGGTTTGGTACCTATGGGCTGAATGGTTCTACCGGTGTTGAAAGTATCAAAAATGCCATTAAAACAGGCTATCGCTTGTTTGATACAGCTTTTAACTATGAAAATGAAGGAGCGGTAGGAGAAGCGGTTCGGCAGAGTTCCGTTTCACGTCAGGAACTGCTGATCACTTCAAAGCTGCCGGGCCGTCATCATGCCTATAAAGAGGCGCTGGCTACTGTAGAGGAGTCCTTATATAGGGGAGGACTGAATTATTATGATCTGTATCTGATTCATTGGCCCAATCCGAGAGTGGATTTATATGTAGAAGCATGGCAAGCTTTGATTGAGGCTAAAAAACGCGGCTTAATCCGTTCCATAGGGGTATGCAATTTTTTACCGGAACATATTGAACGGCTGATTAAGGAGACCGGGGAAACTCCCAGTCTGAATCAAATTGAGCTGCACCCGTATTTTAATCAGGAGGAGCAGCGGCTCTGGCACACAGAACATGGCATTGCCATCGAATCATGGAGTCCTTTGGGACGGGGCAATCAATTATTGCAAGAGGAGGAACTTGTCAGGGTCGGAAAGCAGCACAATAAAACGGTTTCTCAGGTCGTTTTACGGTGGCATGTACAGCTGGGAGCAATTCCTATCCCTAAGGCATCTTCCCTTCAGCATCAGGAGGAGAACCTGAAGATCTTTGATTTCTGGCTGTCGGAAGAAGAGATGAGCTTGATAGGCAGATTGACACAGGCTTCCGGTCGGATCAATAATCAAGATCCCGGGGTGTATGAAGAGTTTTAATCTGGTGATAGTAATATACAATCAGTGGTGATAAAGGAGGAATGAATATGGAAGCTATTTTTACGCGCAGAAGTATCAGAAAATATGAAGAGCGGGCAGTGGAGCGGGAGAAGATTGAAAAATTACTGAAAGCGGCGATGCAGGCACCCTCCGCCGGTAATCAGCAACCGTGGGAATTTATTGTCGTAGAGGATCGGGAAACACTGCAAAAATTGGCGGAGGCAAGCCCTTATTCCAAACTGGTAGCTAATTCACCAGTGACTATCGTCCTTTTATCAAGGTCAGAGGGACTGAAGTTTTCCGAATGCGCTGTTCAGGATATGGGAGCGGCTGCCGAGAATCTGCTCCTGGAAGCTGTGGAATTAGAGTTAGGTGCTGTCTGGATGGCAATTAAACCGGTTTGGGAAAGAATGGATTATGTGAGTAATCTATTTACCTTGCCTGAAAGTATTGAGCCCTTTGCACTGATTGCGGTAGGCTATCCTGACGGGCAGGAGAACAAATTTGTGGATCGGTTTGACCCTTCAAGGATTCATTATGAGAAGTGGTAATGATAGTATTGGTAAGTCGGTAGTCACGATTAGGGACCGTATGGTTTAAGGACCGGACAGAGAATAAGGAGTTGGCTGTTTTTATTAGCTAACTCCTTATTTCTTTCTTGCAAGTATGAAAAATATGATTTATCATATTGGTATGAGGTGGTTGAAAAATGCGACATGGCAAATTCTATGGCTCGGCAGTGGTTGGTGAACGGGGCCAAATCGTGATTCCGGCGGAAGCTCGTGAAGAACTGAGCATTGAGCCTGGCGAAAAAATGCTGGTGCTGGGAAACAGGCATACAAAAATGGTGGTTTTAATGAAAGCTGATGTAATGGGTCGGTTTGCCGATATGATGTTCCGGAAATCGCAGTTTTTTGAGGAAATGATGGATTTCGGGGACAGCGGCACAGATAGGGCTGCAGGTAAAGAAGGAGATCTTAATGAGGATACGGATGGGGATGGAAGCGGAACTAAGCAAAAATAGTTTCCTGGAGGGCGATTTATATGCCGATTTTTAAGAAGTTTTGGACGGACAGGCGTTTCCGCAAAATTATCACTCTCTTTTTTCGCTTTCTCGTTCAATTGTGGTGGAATAGCAAAACCAAATCTCTTGTTTCTGAAGAAAAATACAAGAGCAGGAGCAGCGCACTTTACAGTAAACAGGCCCGCCTTTATACCGAAACGGCAACGGAGCTGGGGGGACTGCTGATTAAGCTGGGACAGTTTTTTAGTGCCAGGGTGGATATTTTACCTGACGAATATACCAGTGAGCTGGCCAAATTGCAGGATGCGGTGCGGCCGGTCCCGACAGAAGGGATCATCAAGCGGATTGAAGAAGAACACAAGCGCCCCCTTGCTGAGGTTTATGCCAACTTTTCTACTGAGCCTTTGGCGGCCGCTTCCCTGGGCCAGGTGCACATTGGGGAAATCGGATCGGGACGGAAAGTAGCGGTTAAAGTGCTTCGTCCGGGAATTGAAGCGGTGCTCCAAACCGATTTTGAAGCCTTGCAGGTAATGATCAGGTTTGCCGAACGCTATCCTAAAATACAAGCAGCAGTGGATTTGGAAAAGGTGTATCAGGAATTTGTGGAGACGACCGAAGATGAGCTTGATTATCTTAAGGAGGGGCGTCATTCTGAACTTTTTCGGGAGAATTTTCGCGGCAATCCCAAAGTATATGTGCCTGAGGTATTCTGGGAATACACTACCCAGCGGGTATTGACCATGGAATATGTGCAGGGAATCAAGATCAATGAATTTTCTGCTTTGGATGGAGCTGGAGTTGACAGAGTCAAACTGGCTGACCGCCTGATTTCTACCTATGTACAGCAGTTTCTGCACGATGGCTTTTTTCATGCCGATCCCCATCCGGGCAACTTGTTGGTAAAAGATGACGGGACTCTGGTATTTTTGGATTTTGGAATGGTAGGACGAATCGACGGCGAGATGAAAGAAAGCTTAATTGAGCTTGTGATTGCTGTTTTCAAAAAAGACGTGGAACAGATGATCAGTGCTTTTGAAAAGCTGGGATTCCTTCGCCCCCAGGCCAATAAGCAAACACTGGCTAAAGCTCTGCAGTTTACCTTAGCGGCTCTTTTTGAGCAGAAGGAAATCAATCGCAATAACATGGATGAATTTCTGCTGGAGATTCGGGAGTTTATGTATGCCCAACCGTTTCAGCTTCCTGCCCATACCCTGTTTTTAGGGAAAACTCTTATTACGATTATCGGCCTTTGCTATGGCTTGAATCCGGAGATTGATCTTGTACAGAGCTTAAAGCCTTATGCTGATCAATTGTTTAAGGGGAAGGACGGTAGGGATGGCAGAAAGAGTTTTGTCGGCAATATGATTTTTGATCAGGTGAAAAAAACCTTCGCTGAGGGTGTTACCTTGCCGGAAAAGGTCAACCGCCTGATTGCTGGATTGGAAACAGGTGAGATCCGTATTCAGCCTTCCCGTAGCTTTGAAGCAAATCTGATACAAAGCCAGCAGGAACAAGGGAACCGTTTGGTGCGGGCTGTTTTGAGCGGAGCCTTTCTGGTTGCCGGAGCTGTCTTGACAGAAGGGGAGCATGCCTGGTTGGGATTTACCCTGATGATCATCGCAGTGTTAGTGATGTTTTCTCTGATGAAATCCAAGCGGAAGAGAAGGAGAAGGCACGGTCAAATGATGAGTGAAGAGGCAGGTTTCCAAAAGCCTAAATTTCATCCTTAAGGTTTCATTTAATAGTTAAAATAAAAAGGAGAGATGAATTATGGAAGAAAGGAAATTCAGTTTTACCTTTGAAGAAAATGAAGATGGTTTTACCATCAAAGTAACAGGTCCTGACAAAGCAAAATTAAAAGCAAAATTGGAGGCCATGGAGGCCTACATCAACTATCGGGAAAAGGCGGCGCAGGCCGGGATGGGTTTCCACGGCATGCCTGGCGGAATGCATTCTTTCTTCAAATCGATGTATGAAGTTCACGCCGAATCTTTCGGCAGGCATGGTTTCTGCCATGAAAAGAGCAGCAGGGATGGAGAGACGGGTTTTAAGGATAAGGAATAGCAGCCCAATTTTGTGCGTATGAGACTTCTACGCTAACATGCATGTTGTTAAAAATTTGCCCTTCTTAATTTTTCTCATCTAAATTAGAAAATATTAAGAAGGGTATTTTTTAAATAGCCTTAGTGGCATTTTCCTTGCAAAACCCTTGCAAGCCCGTTGTGGAAAGGGCTTATTGGAGCAGGAGGGTGCCTAAGCGTTTTATTCCTTCGACAATTGCCTCAGGCGTGGAATTGGTGAAGTTGAGACGCAGGGTATTGACATTTGTTTTAGCTGTGTAGAATGGATCTCCAGGGACAAAGGCCACATTCTTTTCTAAGGCTTTGGGGAAGAGCTCAAGGGCTGAGCTGCCCTGGGGCAGGGTAACCCAGAGGAACATTCCTCCATCCGGTCTGGTATAAGAAACGTTGGGCGGGAAGTATTTCTGCATCGCATCTACCATGGCGAAAGCCTGTTCCCTGTATAAAGTAATGATATTTTTGACATGATCTGCATATGCGTTATTCACCAAATAATCGTGAATGACATATTGGGAAAAGATGTTGGTGTGGAGATCACTTGCTTGTTTGGCCGTAACCAAATGCTTCATCAGTTCCCGGTTTTTAGTGATAATAAAGCCAAGGCGCATACCTGGAGTGACAGTTTTGGAAAAGGTGCCTAGCAGAATACTGTTGGGCAGTTTCCCCGCACCGATGTAGGGAAGGGGAGTTCCATGAAAACGCAGTTCTCCGTAGGGATCATCTTCAATTAAAGCCGCTTCATAGCGGGAGAGCAAATCGCAGATGGCAAAGCGCTTTTCGGCCGAATAAGTGATTCCGGTAGGATTTTGAAAATTGGGTACGGTGTAGAGAAGTTTAACGTTTCTCTCCTGGAGGGCGGATTCAAGCTCCTGCAGATCCAGCCCGTCTTCGTTTAGGGTGACTGGAAAAAAGTGTGGCTCATATAGAGAAAACGCCTGGATGGCTCCCAGATAGCCCGGTTCTTCAATGATCACCCCATCGTGGCGGTTGAGGAGGGTCTTGCCGATCAAATCCAGGGCCTGTTGTGATCCTGTCGTGATGAGCACGTCTTCAGTATCGAATTCCAATCCGAAGTTTCTTTTATATTTGGCTACGATGTACTCGCGAAGGGGCAAATAGCCTTCTGTTGTGGAATATTGAAAAAGCCTGCTTCCTCCTTCTTCAATGGCATGGTTTGCCGATTCCCGGAGAGCCTCAATGGGGAATGAGATAGGGTTGGGAAGCCCTCCGGCAAAGGAAATAATATCCGGACTTTCCGTTACTTTTAAAATATCTCTGATAAAAGAAGAAGGGGTATGTAACATCCGTTCAGAATACAGCATAGCAAATTCAGTCCTCTCAGCTTTTCTTAAAATTATACTTTTGAAGTTCTTTGCATACAATGATATAATTGTGTGCAATACAATATTAACAAGGGTGGAACGATATGCCGATCAATTCATTTGATGATTATCCGATGAGCTGGCGACCTCAGCTGAATAAACTCACATCTACTGTTCCTGTCTATATCATGATAGCAGATAAGCTGGATGCAGATATCAAAGAGGGTGTACTGTCACCAGGCACTAAACTGCCACCACAAAGGGAACTGGCAGATTTTCTGGACGTGAATTTAAGTACTGTTTCCAGAGCCTTCAAACGCTGCATGCAAAAAGGCCTGATTTGTGCAACAGTAGGCAGCGGTACTTTTGTCGCTTCCGACGTAGCTGTCAATACGATGTTACTCCCCACGCATTATTCGAACGAAATCATTGAAATGGGTTCTATTTTTCCTGACAATACTGTGAACGATGAGGTTGCTACGTATTTGAGAAGGTTGTTGGCCGAGCCGGATGTGGGTAAGCTTTTTCAGTATGGAAGACCAGAAGGCACCTTATGGCAAAAGGAAGCAGCCATGAAACTGATGGCACGGGCAGGGTTTAAGACGGAGCCGCAACACGTTCTGTTGTCTGGTGGAGGGCAGAATGCTATTACGGCTGCTTTGGCAGGACTCTTTCAGCCCGGAGATAAAATAGGGACAGATCCGGTGACTTATCCTGGGATTAAAACGGCGGCAAGTATGCTGGGGATTCAGTTGGTTCCAATTCAGCAGCGCAACAGAGAGATCACACAGGAAGGACTGCAGCATGCCTGTAAAAATGAGAATATCAGAGGTCTTTATCTAATTCCTGATTTCCATAATCCAACTACTCATACCATGTCTGTGGATACGAGAAGGATGATCGGGGAGATGGCGAAGAAAGAAAACTTAATAGTAATTGAAGATGCCATTTACGGACTGCTTGGCAAACAATCCATATCCCCCATTGCATGTTTTGCCCCGGAAAATGTTATTTATGTTTCCAGTTTGTCCAAAGTTATTTCTCCCGGTTTAAGGTTAGGCTTTGTGGCAGTGCCCGACAAGTATAGAAAAAATCTGGAGAAGGCTCTCTACAATATGAATATTTCCGTATCACCCATAATGGCTGAGCTGGCGGCAAGGATGATCCATGCCGGAGTGGCTGATTCTATACTGGAAAAGCACCGGGCTTATACTAAAGAGCAAAATGCTAGGGTGGACCATTATTTAGGCTCTTATACGATCGAAGGAAGCTCTGAAAGTATTTTTCGTTGGCTGATCTTACCAGAGAAGTTTACCGGAGAAAGCTTTGAGCTGTGTGCCTATCATGCAGGAATTCAAGTTTATGCAGCAGAGCGGTTTGTAGTCGGGAACACAAAGCCGGAACGGGCAGTGCGAATTGCTGTAAATGCACCGAGAAATAGTTCGGAGTTGGAAGCGGGTTTAGAAAGGATTCTTAGCTTATTGGAAAGTGATAGTGAATACCGCACTTTCTATTAAAAAGGATATACTTGCTCAACGTAATAATCCTCCGGCTATGCAATAGGATTGCCGGAGGATTATATATTAGGGTTCCAACTGGTTCAGCAGCTTATACAGTAGCCGATAAAGGGTTTGCAGCTCTTCAGAATCCAATTGAATGCAGTCTCCCAGCCGTTTAGGAATGGTAACGGCCTGGACTTTCAAAGCTTCACCCTGTTCCGTTATCGTGACGATGAGATTACGCTCATCTTCCTGAGAGCGCTTTCTGGTGATGAGACCTTGGTTTTCCAGCTTTTTTAGAAGGGGAGTCAGGGTTCCTGAGTCAAGATACAGAGCTTCTCCCAGTGACTTAACATTAATAGATCTTTTTTCCCACAATACCATCATGGCGATATACTGGGTATAGGTGAGGTTAATCTCATCTAAAAAGGGCTTGTATTTTTTTATCACCTCTCTGGCACACGCATATAAAGGAAAACATAACTGATTTTCTAATTTCAAGCTATCGATATTAATGGGTAATCCCTCCTGAAAGCTGCTCTGGGCAGGGCAAATAAATTAAATATACTATAAAGGTAAATCTGTCATTAGACAAGCCCTTAATGCGCTAAGTTTGCTTAAAATTCTAATAATTTTTTAATTTCAGTTTCCATAGCCTCAGGAGTCTTGGTCGAGCCAAAGCGTTTCACGACTTCACCTTTGCGATTAACCAGAAATTTAGTGAAATTCCATTTGATTCTAGAATTCACCAGACCCCCTTGCTGCTTTTTTAAATAGCCATACAAAGGGACTTCATTACTGCCATTGACTTCAATCTTGGCAAATTGGGGGAAGGTGATATTATAGCGTAACTGACAGAATTCATGGATTTCTTCTTCTGTTCCTGGGGCTTGGTTAGCAAATTGATTACAGGGAAAATCAAGGATTAAGAAACCTTTATCCTGGTATTTTTCGTAGAGCTTTTGCAGCCCGTTGTACTGAGGGGTGAAACCACATCCGGTAGCAGTATTGACAATTAATAGTACCTTATCTTTATAGTCTTTAAGTGGAATGTCATTACCTTGGGCATCTTTTACTGTGTAATCGTAGATACTCATGCTCTCATCTCCAATTAAATTTTATTAAATTAAATTTAACACAATTTAATTAATTGATCAATTAAAAATGGATAAAAAAAGAGGAAAAGTATTATAAAAGAGAGAAGTTTTGCTTATCATTAAAGGGGCTGATGCAAAATCGCAACAGCCCCTTTAGTAGGCTAAGATGTCTTCTTTTACTTGGTAAACTTCTGCAGAGATTACTCTGTTCTCAATGCTACCACCGGGTCTTTTTTGGCAGCCATCCTTGAAGGAATAAAGCCTGCAATCAGGGTAAGGATCATACTGCCGATAATCAGCGCAATGGCGTGGAGTGGATTCAAGTTGGCAATTCCGTTAATATCGGCGAGTTTGGAGATAATAGCATTGATCGGTATTGTTAGCAGATAGGAGAGCCCTACTCCGATCGCACCTGCCGTGAAGCCGATAATTAACGTTTCGGCGTTGAATACCCTTGAAATATCTTTTTTGCGCCCGCCTACACTGCGGAGAATACCAATTTCTTTGGTGCGCTCAATCACGGAAACATAGGTAATGATGGCTATCATGATGGTGGATACGAGGAGAGAGATAGCAGCAAATCCTACGAGGACATAGGTAACAGTGTCAAGAAGTGTTTTGGTGATAGAAGTGATTGTCTCAGCCATATCTGAATAAATCAATTTGTCATTGTCCGATTTGGTCTCATTGTATTTATCAAGATATTCCTTGATTTTATCCTTGTTTGCATAATCCTTGGGATAAATGCTGATGCCTGATGGTGTGCTGTCTGCGCCTAGTGTTAACAATGCTTTTTCTTTCGATTTGCTGTCTGTGAAGGGAGTGCCAAGGAGTACATCCTTATCTGAAGACTCTTGCGCTTTGGCAATTTCACTGTTTTGAGAGTTTTCAACTACAGAGGCGGTCAGTGCGGTCGTATAAGCAATTCCCGGCGACAGATAGCTGCTTGATGCATCTTTTTTGGGGCGTAGAATCCCTACAATCTTGAGTTCCGTACCGGTGTCTCCGTTATATAATCTTTCATAATCGCTGGGTGCGGCGGCAGTGAATAAATCACCATTTTTAGTGTAGAAATCATTGTTTGGAATGACTTTTAAAATGGATTTCCCAATAAAATCAGTCAGTTTATAATTTTCTGTGTCATCAGTAATGCCGAGTTTTTCAAAGAACGCCTTGTCAATGCGGTTATATTCATCGACAACCAAAACGACTTCGTTTTTGGATTCTGGCATCCTGCTCCCGTCTCCTATGAGATCGTACAGGGATGAGATAAAATCGTTATTTTCCGGAAGCTCCTGCCAATAGGTGCTGTTGTTCACTGCCGACATCATGCCTGAACGGGTTGAAGTAGCAAATTTGACGACCGTGTCCTGCTCTTTCGCCAGAAGATTGATGTTGACTCCATGAGTGTAGGAAATGTTGTTTACTGCGTTAGGAAGCTCTGTTTCCAGCTTCCCGATGTAATCCAGATACTCCTGAGTGATAATGTTGCTGTGTGTTGTATTATTTTTCTCGCTGTCATAGGCGTATAGTACGTTGTCACCAGGGTATTCTGCAGAGGATGGAGTATTATCTCGGGTGCGTTCCGCGAAATTAATGGTTTGCTCGCCGGTGTTGATGGTGATGGGAAAGCCTGAGAGGGTATTTGACTGCATACTGCCCATATAGAGCGATAATCCGTTGGAAAGGGCTAAAACAAGTGCGACCCCGATGATTCCAATGCTGCCGGCAAAGGCTGTAATGAGGGTTCTTCCCCGTTTTGTCAGCAGATTCCTGAAGGAAAGGGAGGTAGCTGTAAATAGAGACATGGAGGTTTTCTTAAATTTCTCATTTTGTGGTGTTGGCACAGGAGAACCGCCTGTTTCGCTATCTTCCACCGGATTGCTGTCCGATTGAATCTCACCGTCTAAGAGTCGGATAATTCGGCTTGAATACTGATCCGCCAATTCGCCATTATGAGTTACCATAATCACGAGACGTTTTTTTGCCACTTCTTTTAAAATATCCATCACCTGTACGCTGGTGTGACTGTCCAACGCTCCGGTCGGTTCATCGGCAAGGATGATATCTGGATCATTGACAAGTGCTCTTGCAATAGCCACGCGCTGCATTTGTCCACCGGATAATTGGTTAGGTTTCTTTTTCATTTGATCTGAAAGGCCCACATCGGCAAGCGCCTGTTTGGCTCTGCGTTTTCTTTCAGAAGCTGAAACACCTGATAAGGTCATAGCTATTTCAACATTTTGCAATACAGTCTGATGGCCAATTAAGTTATAGCTCTGAAAGACAAACCCAATGGAATGATTGCGATAAGCGTCCCAGTCCCTGTCCTTGAATTTTTTGGTTGACATGCCGTTAATGATTAAGTCTCCGCTGTCATAGCGGTCAAGACCTCCGATGATATTCAGTAGAGTTGTTTTTCCACACCCGGAAGGACCAAGGATAGAAACAAATTCGTTTTCGCGGAATCCGAGGGAAATCCCTTTTAAGGCGGTGACCGTCTCCCCGCTTTTATATGTTTTTTTAATGTTATCTAATTTGAGCTTTAGCATACATATTCCTCCGTCTATTAATATGGTCATAGTCTAGCAATGTAAAGTAAACTGAAAGTTAATCCGCATTGTTAATTTTCAGTTTACAATGACAATATAAACTTATGTTACAATACTATACCGGAGATGATCAGATGTTTCAAATATTAGTGGTTGAAGATGATACAAACACTCGCAAGTTAATGTGTGCGGTGTTAAAACAGAACGGTTTTGATACTCTGCAGGCGGAGGATGGTATAGCGGCATTGGATTTAATGGGTAAAAAACATGTGGATTTGGTGGTGCTGGATCTCATGATGCCGAACATGGACGGCTATGAATTAACACGGCAGCTCCGTCTCACATGGGAGAACCTTCCCATTCTGATGGTTACGGCCAAACAAGAAGCAAAGGATAAGCGGAAGGGTTTCCTTGCCGGAACAGATGATTATATGACAAAGCCGGTGGATGAACAGGAGATGGTGCTTCGGATCAAGGCACTTCTTCGGAGAGCACAAATTGCCAGCGATCATAAGCTGACAGTGGGCAAAGCTGTCTTAGATTATGACGCACTCACTGTATCTCGTGAAGGAGAGGTTATTACGCTGCCTCAAAAGGAGTTTTATCTTTTGTTCAAGCTGCTTTCTTATCCGGGGATGATTTTCACCCGCCTTCAGCTCATGGACGAAATCTGGGGCATGGAATCAGAAACTGATGACCATACCCTGAATGTGCATGTCAATCGGCTGAGGGAGAGGTTCCGGCACTGGTCGGAAATTGAAATTGTAACGGTACGAGGCCTTGGTTATAAGGCGGTGAAGAAAGAATGAGGGAGTTTTTTGAAAAGCGCTTAAGTCTTGCAATTACGCTGGTTTTGTTTGTGTTTACGGTAATGGTTGTGACATTTTTAGTAGTTGGAAGCTTTGTGGCCCTGCTCCAGCACTTAGGTGTAATTTCTTTTTCAGGCCGGTCTGCCCAGGAGGTGGGCGGTGGAGCTCACTTGTACCCGTTATTTGCTTTATTTGGTCTTTGCATCTTGCTAGGTACGGCGTTCACAGCCTTTCTCAGCAGCAAGGCATTGAATCCCATTAATAAAGTTATTGCTGCCACCCATAGGGTAGCACAGGGTGACTTTACCGTTCAGGTAAATATCAAAGGTATTGGAGAGTTGGAGGAGCTGTCACGGAGCTTCAACAAAATGACCCATGAGCTATCTTCTACCGAAACACTGAGGAGCGATTTTGTTAATAACTTTTCCCATGAATTTAAAACGCCCATCGTATCCATACGGGGATTTGCCAAGTTGCTAAAAGAGAACAATTTGTCCGAAGATGAACGAGAGGAGTATTTGAATATCATTATCACTGAATCGGAACGGTTAGCTGAACTTTCCGCCAATGTATTAAATCTTTCTAAATATCAAAATATGGAGATAATTTCAGAAAAGGCTCCATTCAGACTGGATGAGCAAATTCGAAAAACAATTGTCTTAATGGAACCTAAGTGGACAGAAAAAAAAATCTCTGTCAATGTGGACCTTGAAGAAGTAATTTATAACGGAAGCGAGGATCTGACACAGCAGATCTGGTTAAACCTGGTTGATAATGCAATTAAGTTTTCTGGTTCAGGTGGATTAATTAATATTAACCTTGCCCACATGGAGCATGGCGTTCGGTTTATAATCCAGGATGAGGGCTCAGGCATGGATGAACAAACGAAGGCTCATATTTTTGATAAATTTTATCAAGGAGAAACCTCTCACTCCAAGGCCGGAAACGGACTTGGTCTTGCCCTTGTAAAGAGGATTGTTGATTTGTGCGGCGGGACAATCATTGTGGAAAGCAAACCTGGTGAGGGCAGCGTATTTACGGTCTGGCTGCCCAATCGCCTATTGACGATATAAAAAAGAAATAGCAAACGATGACAACTGGTGGGGCAGAAGTCATCGTTTGCTGCATTGCTTTTACTTAAATTCCGTGGTCACTACTTTGTCATAGGGAGCTGTTTTATCCAATTCTCCTGCATCTTTAATAATCTGCTGCAAAAGGTAGAAATCCTCTTCTTTTAATAGTGGGTCTTTTTTCCATGTGTTCTGGTCTTTATAATTCTTAATCGCACTCACCAGGATTTCATCCGATTGGTCGGGAAATTGAGATTTGATAGCCTGGGCAATTTCTTCCGGTGAATGGGTATCCACCCATTGCTGGCCTTTTTTTATGGCATTGGTAAACTTTTTAATGAGATCAGGTTTATTTTCGATGGTGCTTTTTTTTGCAAAATATGCCGTGTAGGGGACTTGCCCACTTTCTTTACCGAGGGAGGCCACGATATATCCTTTACCTTCCTTTTCCATGCTGGTGGCGGTGGGCTCAAACAGGATGACATAATCTCCCTGGCCGCCAATGAAGGCTCCTGGCATGGCGGCAAACTGCATGGTGGTGTCAATAAACACATCTTTGCCTACTGTGAGACCGTTTTTGCTTAAGATATACTGAAGCACAATGGCGGGCATACCGCCTTTACGGCCGCCAATGATGGTTTTTCCCTTTAAATCACTCCATTTAAAATCAGGATCGGCCGCCCGTCCCATTAAAAATGTGCCATCCCCATTAGTGAGTTGGGCAAATACCACGCTGTAATCCTCTTTTCCTTCATTATAAACATAGACGCTGGCTTCAGGCCCGGCCAGGCCAATATCAGCCTGACCGCTCAAAACGGCTGTCATCACCTTATCTGCTCCCTGACCGTTAGTCAATTCCACATCCAGTCCCTCGTCTTCAAAGAATCCCTGAGAAAGGGCCACATACTGAGGGGCGTAGAAAATAGAGTGGGTAACTTCAGAAAGATTGACTTTGGTCAGCTCTTTATTGGAGCTGCCACAGCCTGTAATAACCAGGGATACGCCTAAAAGGGCAATCATAAGTACGGACACAATTTTTTTCATTCAATATCTTCCCTTCTTTAGAATTGAGAAAGCTTGAATCAACCTATGAATTGTCAGGTACCAACCCCTTACTCCTTGATAAAATTTTCCCGATTTTTACGTAAGTAAAAACGTTCGAACAGCACCACCCCCTGATACATAAGGGTTGCCGCAATTCCCAGTATAACCACGCTGGTCATGACCAGATCAAGCTTGAAGACTTGACCGCCATAAACGATCAAATATCCCAGCCCGGCCTTTGATACCAGGAATTCGCCGACGATGACACCAACCCAGGATAGACCTACATTGACCTTAAGGGTATTAATAATATTGGGAAATGAAGCAGGAAGCAGTACTTTGGTAAGAACCTGATATTTGCTCCCGCCAAAAATTTTTACCAGCTTAACTTTTTCTTGATCAATCATCAGAAAGCCGTTGAGTATTTCCAGAATGGTGACGATGAGAGAAATGGCCAATGTCATGACAATAATTGCTACCGGACCGGCTCCGATCCATACAATAAATACTGGGCCCAAAGCTATTTTAGGCAGGCTATTTAATACAACTAGGTAAGGTTCGGAAACTTTAGAGAGGAAGTTTGACCACCATAAAGCGATGGCGATGAGGACACCCAGAAAAGTGCCCAGAACGAAACCGATAATGGTTTCCAGACACGTGACTCCGATATGCTTAAAGAGAGTACCGTCATTGTAGAGATTAATGACAGTGCTGATAATTCGAGAAGGCTGGCTGGTGATAAATGGGTCAATAATTTTCAAACGTGCGAAGACTTCCCAAAGTACAAATGCGGCAACTAAGATAAATA
The DNA here is from genome assembly GCA_023390635.1 of Bacillota bacterium. Taxonomy (GTDB): domain Bacteria; phylum Bacillota; class Desulfitobacteriia; order Desulfitobacteriales; family Desulfitobacteriaceae; genus JAEWCM01. The sequence goes on along the minus strand of JAEWCM010000022.1, from coordinate 456 downwards.
GCTGGGTTAAGCGGATAGAGATTTTTTCTCGTCTGATTTTTTTTAAGTACTGGGCGTGTTCAGGTGAAATGGTTGAAGAGGCAAGTGCATTACCGGAGGAGGCTGAATTTCGCTTAAACATGGATATCTAACTCCTTCCAGATCTCTTGAAAATAATGTCTGAATTCTGGGGCTTCTCTGGAATTTAGGGGAGTCCGTTCATGGCATGTTAAGGCAATCGGATGAATCCGTTTGATGGTGCCCGGTCTTCGGGATAATACGATAACCCGATCCGCCATGCTGATTCCTTCAGAAATATCGTGAGTAACCAGAATGGCAGTTTTATGTTCTTTTTTTATAATGGCATAAATATCTTCGTTGACGACCAAGCGAGTTTGAAAATCCAAAGCCGAAAAAGCTTCGTCAAGGAGCAAAATTTGCGGGTCGGTGACCAAAGTGCGGATAAGAGCGGCCCTT
>JAEWCM010000016.1 GCA_023390635.1 Bacillota bacterium | reverse complement strand
GTATAACCAAACACCGAATCCACTGGGCCGAACATCCATTGCAAAAGGTCAATGTTATGAATGGATTGGTTCATCAGCACCCCTCCATCCTGAAGCTTGGTGCCACGCCAAGGAGCTTGGGCATAATAGTTGTCATCCCTGTTCCAACGCACCGTAGCCTGCCCGTGAGTCAGTTCCCCGAAACGGCCAGCCTCTAGAGCCTGGCGCAGCAGGCGGATGGATTTATTGAATCGGTTCTGATGGCAAACGGCCAGCTTAACCCCTGCCTTCCGGCAGGCTTCGATTAATTCTTCCGCATTTTTAGCCGTCATCGCCATCGGTTTCTCTACAATCACATGCTTGCCGGCCTGAGCCGCTGCAATCCCCATCTCTCCGTGCAAATTGCTGGGAGTGGCAATCGTCACAATATCAATATCCGAACGCTTAATCATTTCCTGATAATCGTTATAAGGTTCTGCTCCGTATTTATCGGCAAACGCCTGGGCTTTCTCCTGTAAAACATCACACACTGCCACCAGTTCTGCATCAGGCAGGGCTGTAATCGATTCGGCATGTTTAGGGGCAATTCTTCCGCAGCCGATAATCGCAAATCGCATTTTTCTCTCTTCCACTGATCATTCAATCCTTTCCTGATAGCTCTTAAGTATTATCAATAATAAAAGACAGGCTCTTTTGGGAAAAGGGGAATCACATGGATTCCCCTCCTGTCCGTTCTTATTATACGATTTTACTCAGATCTTGCGGATCTTCTCCCGGTTCTTGGTCACATCCTTGGTAGCATTGCGGGCATCTACAATCATCTGAGCCTTGTCCGCCACAAACTCATAATCAAAGACACTGTGATCAGTAAGGATCAGCACGCAATCCGCTTCTGACAAATTCTCCACCGACAATTCGGAGCTCTCAACATGCACCGTACTGCCGCCGTGAGGCTCAATCACAGGCAGATAGGGATCGTGATAGCTTACCAGAGCACCATCCCGGCGCAGCAGTTCCATAATTTTCAATGCCGGTGATTCCCTAACATCTTCAATATCTTTCTTATAAGCTACACCCAGAATAAAAATCCTGGCATCCTTTAAGCTTCTGTTCTTCTCATTTAAAGCTCCCACTACTTTGTTCACCACATGGTAAGAGGCTTCCACATTGATCTCTCCTGCCAGCTCAATAAAGCGGGTATGGAAATCATACTCACGGGCCTTCCAGGTCAAATAGAAAGGATCGATGGGAATGCAATGTCCCCCTACACCAGGACCAGGCCAGAAAGTCTGGATTCCGAAAGGCTTGGTTCCAGCTGCTTCCACCACTTCCCAAATATCCAGTCCCATTCGGTCGCAGAGAAGCATTAGTTCGTTAACCAGGGCAATATTGACCGCCCGGTAAGTATTTTCAAAGACCTTGGTGATCTCAGCCGCCGCAGGTGATGAAACAGGAACTACATTGACGATGGTCTGAGCATAAAAGGTATAGGCAATTTCCAGGCAGATGGGAGTCATTCCTCCCACTACTTTGGACGTATTCTTTGTGCTGAAACGTTTATTCCCAGGGTCAACCCGCTCAGGCGAAAAGGCCAGGAAGAAATCCTTTCCTACTTTCAACCCGCTCTTCTCCAGCAGAGGCAGGATCACTTCCTCCGTCGTTCCCGGATAGGTTGTGCTTTCCAAGGTCACCATCTGTCCAGGGCGGATATACTTGGCTATCTGATCAGCTGAGGCCTGAATGAAGGAGATATCCGGATCACGGGTAATTGTCAAAGGCGTAGGCACACAGATCACAATCACATCGCATTCGCTCAATCGTGAATAATCTGTGGTAGCTTCCAAAGTTCCCTTTTGGGATAACTCAAGCAGTTCCTCATCCTTCACATCACCGATATAGTTTATCCCTTGATTGACCCGTTCTACTTTGCTCTCATCAATTTCAAAGCCCAAAACAGGAAAACCGACTTTACCTTTTTCCACAGCGAGGGGCAAACCCACATAGCCTAAGCCAATCACACCAACTTTAGCCTGATGCTTTTCCACTTTCTCTTTCAATGCTTTCGCCAACACATCTTGATCCGTAATCACCGGTTTTAATGTTAACATCAATATTTCCTCCTTATATTCGCCTTATTGGGCGGCAACCTTAGGCTTTTCCTTATTCTCGGAGCTGTTTTTGCGAAAGGCGGGCACAACTTTCTGTAGTAATGCAATTACTTCATCACGGGATAATTGCGACCCATGTCCGCGAATTTCTTCTGTTATTTCATGAAGCAAGGTTTCGTGAATTTCATTCGGCTTAGCCACGAAAATTCGGCTATGCTTCGTAGCTGTTGTCCCTTCTTCAGCTGTCAAAAGCTCTTCATAAAGCTTTTCTCCCGGTCGGATGCCAGAAAATTTAATTTTTATATCAACATCAGGCTCGAGACCAGAAAGGCGTATAAGATCCCTGGCCAGATCGACAATCTTCACAGGTTTTCCCATGTCTAAAATGAAGATTTCTCCACCCCGGGCCATTGCTCCTGCCTGAATGACCAGTTGGGCTGCCTCCGGTATGGTCATGAAATACCTGACCATTTCCGGGTGAGTTACCGTCACAGGTCCCCCTTGAGCAATCTGGCGCTTAAAGGTGGGAATCACGCTGCCCCGGCTTCCCAGCACATTGCCGAAACGGACAGCCACAAATTTCGTTTGGGAATGCTTATCCATGCCCTGGACAATCATTTCCGCCACCCGCTTGGTGGCCCCCATTACACTGGTAGGATTAACTGCCTTATCGGTGGAAATAAGGACAAACACCTTAACTCCCGCCGCATCAGCTGCTTGAGCCAGATTCTGGCTCCCTACAATATTATTTTTCAGAGCCTCTTCCGGGTTCCGCTCCATTAGTGGAACATGCTTATGTGCGGCGGCATGAAACACCACCGTCGGCTTATATTTATTGAAAACCAGGAAAACCTTTTCCCTGTCCTTAATCTCTAAGATCTCGGTCGTAAAGTTGATCCCCTCATAAGAGGCTCTCAGTTCTTGTTCAATGGTAAAAATACTGTTTTCCCCATGGCCCGCTAAGATAATCTCCTTAGGATTAAATTTAGCAATCTGGCGGCAGATTTCCGATCCGATCGATCCCCCCGCACCGGTTACCAACACAGTCTGTCCCGATACATAGCCGGCCACCTCTTCCAGGTCCACCGAAACAGGTTCTCTTCCCAACAAATCCTCCACTTGAACTTTACGGATAGAATTAACCTCTACATTGCCGCTGAGAAGATCATAAACCCCTGGCATAATTTTCAGGGACACACCGGTTTTTTCACAAATGCCGACAATTTCCCGTACTGCTTCTCCGGAAGCAGACGGCATGGCAATCACCACTTCATCAATGCCATGATTTTTGACGATTTTGGGGATATCCTTCCGTGTCCCCAAAATCGGAATACCCAGGACATGAAGCCTTTGCTTTCCCCAGTCATCATCAATAAACCCTACTGGTCTGCCGTCGTGATAATTGCGGTTTTTCAGCTCCCGGACCGCAGTCACTCCTGCATCTCCCGCTCCTACGATCAGGACTTGCTTCTGAGCTCCCGGAATCTCTCCGATCACTATCCGTTCCTGAAGAATTCTCCAGATAAACCGTGATCCCCCGATCAGAAAGATATTTAAAAGCCAGAAAAATGCAGACGTAAAGTGCGGCAGCCTGATCGGTGCTCCAAAGTAAACCAAGGCAATAATCAATATAGTGCCAATACTTACGGCAAAGACAATAGATAAAAGTTCGCCCACGCTTGCATACTGCCAAAGGCGGTTATAAAGGCCAAAAATATTGAAAACAATTAAGTAAACAATCGTAGAAATAATGGCAGTCAGATAATAAGTGGTCAGATATTCCTGTGGTATACTGCCGTCAAAACGGAAATAAAAACTGCCGAAAGCTGCCAGGTTGACCAACAAGGCATCAATCAGCATTAACAGCGCAGTACGCTTACGAAAAGACACGCAAAATTCATTCCTTTCTCACTTAGACGAATAGGAACTTGATTACTGTTCTACAGTTTACACCAAATATACGTCATTTTCAACTAATGGGTTTTTCCGTTTAACAGACTGAAAAACAGAGGCCGCCGTAAAATAGTAATCTTAAGAGCGGGCTAAGCAATGAATGACGCTCCGCTGTCGCAAATTAGCATTAATCGCTCATCTACGGTCATTCATTGCTTGGCCTTGTCTTTAAGTAGTTCTATCTTACGGCAGCCCCTGTCTGTTGAGAGCTCCGTATACCTTTTTTTATTGCATCATTATTTGTCCGTTCAGCTCAGACTGGTTTCACCGGTAATCATCCAGTGCGAATCTATTTTGATTAAATCCACTCTCACATGCACCGTCTGTTCATGCGGTTCTCCTTTTTCTTTTTGCGTTACCAAATCATAATCACTGCTCATGTAATGGTAATCGGCCTTCAGAGTAGCCGTTTCCGCCGAGAGAGATTCTACCTCCACCTGATCAAAGTTGATATAGGACACATTAATTCCTGTTCCCTGTTCAAAAAAGGGACTGGCCTTTTGAATATGCTTTTCCAGTAAATCGCCGGTGTAGGCTTTTTCCAGAGTGGCTCTGAATGCCGTCATATCTTTGCTCTTCCATGCATCAAATAAAGTCCCGATATCCTGCTTGTAATCGGAAATAATGGTTTCTTTAATCTGAGCCGTTTTGGCATCATCCTTACCTGCTCCAGAAACGGAACTGTCTGTACCGTCACTGGAGTGAGTGCTTCCCGCCGGACCTAAGCTGTCATCTCCTTCAATGCCGTTATTCCCTGATGTCCCGTTTGACGTCTGATCCTCCGCCGCATTGACAACCTGTGCATTATTTCCTTTACCCTGCATTAACGTAAGCAAAGCAGTGGGGCGAGTAGGATTCTCTACCAGCACTACACCCATGGTTCCCAGTATAATTCCGCAGAAAAGGGCTACCGCAGTAATAAACCAACGTTTTTTCAACATGACAACCAAATTCTCCTTATCTTAGTTTTACCTATATCCTGACCCAACAGGCAGAATTTCAAACCTCATATAAGCAATTATTCACAATACTTACATTATCAAAAAGCATAGCAGAACACCGCCTTGCCTGTGACAAGCCGGTGTTCTGCTATGTTTCACTATTCAGTTATTCGCCCCATAATAGTTTGCCAATCTATGCAGGTTAGATGTGGCTCTTTGTATTTTTTATCTTCCTGTAGTCTTTACCTTTTCGTGGCAAAGGGAGTTGATCCGTAAATCTTGGAAGTCAGATCATTACGGAAAAGATGAGTATTCATGTCATGGATCTCCTGGTGGAATTGTTCAATTCTAGCCTTATCCTTAGCGTCGAAGGCATCAATTCCCCGGTTGAGCATATTGCTCATATAATCCACAAAGGTTACTGCTTTTTGCGCCCCTGTTTCTGCTTTTACTTGTTTATCCCATAACGTCTTATGAAAAACAATGTACTTCTTAATATCCTCTTCATTCATCTGGGGGCCGGCAGTTATCCCGTATAAATAACCATCTACATACTGATCAATGTTCCACACTGCGCCAAATGCCACGTTCTTGGCATTGTCACTTAGCCCGCCATTGCCGAAATACTCGGCGATAGAAGGAGCTAAATCGATTAATGTCACATCAGGTTCCTTATATTTCTTTGTACCTGTATCAGGCTGAGTCGTCGCTGTTCCCGAGGTAGGGTTAGCTTTTCCCCCTGAATCATCTGTCCCGGTGCCATTACCGGTAGTACCCTCGCTGCCGTTGCCGCTGTTAGGGGAAGTTCCGTCAGGTGTCTGAGCGCCAGCCGCCCCTCCATTCTGGTCTACGGAAGGTGTCTGAAGTACAACCTGTCCGTTTTCGTCAGGCTGCTGGCGCATGGCTTTCCAGACACTAGGTCCCCAAATTCCTGCTACCACAACTACGCCGGCCAAAAGTACTGTGCCGATAAGAGCCAATAATCTTTTTTGATCAAAATTCATTAGCATCCCTCCTAACATGCTCTTTCGCACATATATTACCAATAATTAGGAGAAAAACCCGTCGTTTTTTCTGTAGCAACATAACCTTTTTCCGTCTTTTCCCACCGAGAAAGGTCAACAATAGCCCGTTGCCTGTCTAATTCGCGGACAAACCTCAGCATGTCCTATGAAAAGCCCCCGGATTCGTCTTATTCCCACCAGAAATTTCAATAAAAAAAGTTCTGCGCTCTTATCAAAGATAACGCAGAACTTCTTTTATCCCCAAAAGCTCCTACAGAAATATCGAGGATTCCAGCTAAGCAATCAACGACCGGAGATGAGCGATTAACGCCAGTTTAATAGATTATTTGTTGCGCAGAATTCTAAAAACATGTTTCCACGAAACTTTCCCATACATGAGAACACCTGTCCGGTAGATCTTAGCCGCCAACCACATTAGAACAATAATCGTAAGTACCAATTCCCCAATCCCGATTCCAATACTGAGGGGTGATACATTAGTTAAAACAATGCGTGTAAAGAGCAGCATAGGAGTAAAGAAGGGGACATACGTTAGGCCCACAATCCATGGATTATCCGGGCTGCCCAGAGAGAACATGGCGATCATAAAGGCCACCACAATAAGCATGGTGAAAGGAGAAACAACCTGATTGGCATCTTCCACCCGACTGACGGTCGAACCCAATCCGGCATAAATGGCTGCATACATAAGGAAACCTAGCACAAAAAACACTCCGAAATAGATAAACATAACCGGATCTACCTGTTGTAAGCTGAAACTTAGCCCCAGGGAATCAAAGAGACCTCCCCCTTTAAAGCTGAGCAAGGCAATGCCAGCTCCGATCCATACAAGATATTGAGTCAGTCCGACAGCTCCAATGCCTAAAATTTTCCCTGCCATCATGGTCGTAGGTTTAACCGTGGCCAGCATCATTTCCATAATGCGGCTGCTTTTTTCTTCAATTACTCCTTGTGCTACATAAGCACCGTAAATAACTAAAGCAAAATAGAGCATGAACAACAGGAAATAGACTAACACCACATTTTGAATCTGCTGCTCATGAGTATCTCCCCGCAAACCGCCTGAATCTTTATCGTTATTCTCCAGCTGTGTCTCGAAGTTCAGAGGAGTAAAAATCTTACTAACCTGGTCAGGCGAGATTCCTGATGCTTCGATTTGCTTCTGGGTTTCCCATTGTTGAATGGCCGTCTGTACTTTACCGGTTTCACTGCTGCTTAATGTTTTCTGAGAATGCCAGACTACACTTTGGGGAGCATCTGGAGGAAACACTTCCAAAAAGGGTACACCACCTGATTGCACTTGCGCAACAAGACGTTCTTTCTCTGATGCCCAGGTTTCCGGGGTCCCCTGAACTGCCTCAGTTACCTGAATTTCTTTTTCCCCGCTGGGCAAGGTGTCCTGTAAAGCGTTTTCCAAATACGCTCCCACTTCCCCTGTCTGCTCAAGTATTGTAAATTCAAGCCTGTCAGCACTGCGGATTTTATCCATGATCGCAGGAGCAAAAGACATTCCCACAATCACGAGAAGGCCAATTAATGTAGTGGCAATGAAACCTTTCTGCCGTACTCTCTCCCGATATTCGCGGGCAATGATCGTTTTCAGCTGATTTGTCATTGCGCCTCACCTCCCACCAGAGAAATGAAGACTTCGTTGAGGGAAGGATCACCTATTTCAAACTGAAGGACCGTTCCCGCCCCCATGGCCAGACGCAGAATTTCCTGCGGATCTATTCTAGGCGGAAGATCAAATTCCGTACTCCGGATCTGCTCTCCGTTACCCTCATCAAGGCGCACCTTAATTTGAGGATCAATGCCAAAGGAAGAAAGGAAATCGAGGGATCCGGCCACCGCCAGATGAACGATTTTTCGTCCTGTTCCCCGCTTTACCCCTTCTACCGTGCCTTGAGCAATAATCTTTCCTTTCTTGATCAAGCAAAGGGAATCACAAAGCTCTTCCACATGTTCCATCCGATGGCTGGAAAAGAGAATGGTTTTTCCTTCATGAGCTAAATCAATAAAAGCCTTTTTTAATAACTCCACGTTAACCGGGTCCAGTCCAGAAAAAGGCTCATCCAGGATGAGGAGTTCCGGTCGGTTAAGAACGGCAAGGATGAACTGTACTTTTTGCTGATTGCCCTTAGATAATTCGTTAGCCTTTTTCTTCATTAAATCCTGGAGCTGAAAGCGCTCAATCCAGGCACCGATCTCTTTTTCCGCATCTTTAGCAGAGAGTCCCTTAAGGCGGGCAAAAAAAATCATCTGATCCTTTATATTCATTTTAGGATAAAGTCCCCGCTCTTCGGGAAGATAGCCAAAGTTATGGGACTTCTCCAGGTTCATCTTTTCCCCCTTCCAGCTAATGCGCCCCTCATCAGGTCTGATAATGTCAAGAATCATCCGCATGGTAGTCGTTTTTCCCGCTCCGTTCGGACCTAAAAAGCCAAAAACCGAACCTTCCTTGACCTTTAGATTAAGATCTTCAATCACATGTTGCTGACCGAAATATTTATTAACGTTTACCAGTTCTAAAGTCACTCATTTTCCTCCTTCTCTATCCTCTTTGCTCTTCAATGTGGTGAGCCAGATTGCACAAATAGGCCGTCAGCTCAGGTGCTAAATCCTCACGACGTAAGGCATATTCGATGGTAGCCTGAACGAAACCAAACTTGTCTCCCACGTCATAGCGACGTCCTTCAAATTCATAAGCCATCACTTCCTGAGTCCTTCCCAGTTCCCGAATTCCGTCCGTCAGTTGGATCTCCCCTCCTTTTCCAGGTGGCAGCTGGCCAAGAATATCGAAAATCTCCGGATTCAAAATATATCTGCCCATAATTGCCAGGCGTTCCGCCGGAGCTTCTTCCGGGCATGGCTTTTCTACCAGACTCTTAGCCCGATACAAACGTTCATCGAACTTATCTCCATCTACAATCCCATACTTATCCGTATCTTCCGGGGGTACCTGCTGAACACCCACAATGCTGGCTCCATGCCGTTCATAGATATTCATCATCTGGCGCAGACAAGGCACCTCCGAATGAATGACATCATCGCCCAATAGTACGGCAAACGGTTCATCACCAATGAATTTGCGAGCACTGTAAATAGCATGCCCCAGTCCTAGTGCTTCTTTTTGTCGCACATAGTAGATGTCTACCATGTTGGAGATCCTCTGTACCATATCCAGTAATTCAGCTTTCTCGCCTTTCTCCAGAAACATCTCCAATTCTATGGAACGATCAAAATGATCTTCAATGGCCCTTTTATTTCTGCCTGTCACAATGATGATATCCTCAATACCTGATTCAATGGCCTCTTCTACAATAAATTGAATGGTAGGCTTATCAACAATCGGCAGCATTTCTTTCGGCTGAGCCTTTGTAGCAGGCAAAAATCTTGTGCCCAGCCCAGCTGCCGGAATAACAGCTTTACGAATTTTACGCATGATCCACCCTCCATCATAATCACTTTCATTTATTCTTCTTTAATTCTTCGCCTTATTCCCAAAAGATACCTGCTTGCCAAAGTACATTTATCTAAAAAACGAGGTTCATACTATGGTATAAGCTTAGCATAAAAACAAGCAGATTAAAAAAAGAAAAGATGATGTGATGATATGTCAGAAAACCAATCTATAACAATCAACAGTATCAAGCGTTTCCTCTTTTATGGAGCTGTCGGCCTCGTTGTAGAAGTTACCTACACCGGCCTGGCGTCTCTGCTGAAAGGCGATTTCAGCATGTCCGGCAAAACCTTTTTGGTCATGTTTCCAATTTATGGTCTTGCGCTCTTTCTGGAACCGGTGCACAATGCCTTGCGCCCTTATCCGGCATGGATCCGGGGATTAACCTATCTGGCCTTAATCTGGACTGCAGAGTATGGATGCGGTTATCTATTGCAGAACTTACTGGGTACTTGTCCCTGGCGCTATCGAGATGTATTGAACATTGATGGGCTGATTACTTTAAAGATGGCTCCTGAATGGTTTTTTGCCGGTTTAGGTTTTGAGTACCTGCATAATTTTCTCTGTCCTCACAATACTCGCCCTGTGCCTTCCGCATTAGAGTCTGATAATGATATGCAAAACTCTTCCCTTCAAGAACAAAGCATCATGCAAAAAGAATTGCCCAATCCTTGAGAACCTATTCTAGAATTTAAAATACTCCATTAGCTCTCTTAGTCTCTGGGCCTGTTCATTTAAATTTTCCGCTGAGGCAAAGAGTTCCTCCACAGCAGCATTTTGTTCCTCTGCCGCTGCTGCTGTCGTTTGAGTACCAGAAGAGGTTGACTTTGCCTTTTCCGCTACTCTTCCCATCCCTTCCCGCATCTCTTCTCCGCCGTTTTGTACTCTTAAAACTGCGCCTTCAATTTCCACTGCCATCTTGGAACTATCGTCCACTGCCTGAAGAATCGTATCAAACTGAGTCACGACACCACGAAGAGCATCTCCGCCTTGATTGACATTATCCAAATTAGTCATCATGCTCTGGTGCGCACTTTGGGTCGCTTGCTGCATTTCCTGAACACGCTGGGCAATATGTCCTAAGCTGTCCTGCACCTGCTCAGCCAACTTTCTGACCTCTTCTGCAACAACAGCAAAGCCTCGCCCGTTTTCTCCGGCCCGGGCAGCTTCAATAGCGGCATTGAGGGCCAAAAGATTAGTTTGAGCCGCAATATCGCCGATAATATTGACTGTCTGAGCAATTTCATCGGATTTCTGTTCCACAGTACCCAATGTAGTGCTTAGCTCATGGACTCCCTGTTCGATTTCTCGCATCTGTCCGACCACATGCTGCAAAGCTACGCCTCCCTCTTGGGCCAGTCTAGCTGAATGCTCCGATGAATTGCGCACATTACCAGCCTGAGTCTCTACAGACCGCATTTCTTCAAACATCTGATCCATTCTGCCTTGGTTCTCGGACATTTCCTGAGCCTGGACCTCAGCATCCGTCGCAATTTCCGTAGCGGAAGCTGCTACCATTTCAGCAGCTCTGGCCGACTGTTCCGCACCCATATGCATCTCTTGAGACGTTTGGGCAACAGTATTGGCTGCTTCGATCACCTGCTCAATAGTATGACGAAGGGCAGAGACCAAATCATGAAAAGCCAATTGCAGTTCATGCCCTTCTTTATTCCATGCCAACCAGGGAGCCCTGATCGTCTGGCGGATATCTCCGGCTGCAATCTCCTTTGCCGAGTTTACCATACTGATCATCATCTTGCGCACGGCTCGTCCAACCACCAAACCAATGATGATACTGATTAATACATTAAAGGTTACCAAAGCGATGGAAAGCCGTGAGGTGTTATCAAAAATAGTCTTATTCTGAACTGTCATGGTCTGATTAATATCTTCAAGTTTAGTCGACACCATTTTCTCCAGTAACTGGGTAGCTTGTGTGCTCTTTGTTCCCACATCACCAAACAATTCTTGCTCCGATTCCGGAATATTACTATTCAAAGCGGCATTCACCGTAGCGTCTGCTGCACTTTTGTAACCGTCCCAAGCAGCCAGGAACTCTTGCCACATTGCTTCTTCATCAGCCGTGCGGGTCGTTTCTCCATAGGCTGTAATATTATTCTGAATCTCCTGGTCTTTTCTATTCAAGTCACTTAAGTAGGTCTGATACTCATGACCTGACGCTCTGGCACTTACAAAAAGGGCAAGATTTGACCGGTAGCTCTGCAATTGAAAACGCAGCTCCGACAAGGTAGTAGATGGTACAACTTTATCAGCATAAGAGGCCTCGGCGTTATTCTGTAATTTTTTCATGCCAAAGATTCCGACCCAACCTACTATAGCAGTCACTAAAGCAATAACTAAAATAAGTGCAAGGATTTGCGTACCAATACGAAACTGCCGCTGTTTCATTCTAAACCCTCCTTAATTATGCGACTTGTAAAGCCATAAAAACGAGTTTTTCGCCGCCTTTTTCTGCCAATCTGATAAAATACTCTTTATTCTCCATAGATCCAAAAATATCCTGTTATTTTAATTAAAATCGTTAAATTTTTAGTTATTTTTCAAGAGAAATAAAAAACAGGGATATCGCCCGACTCATTATCGGAACGTATCCCTGTTTCAAACCTTATTGAATTGTTTTACTGAGCCTTAGGCGCTCTCTCCAGGATATCATCAATGATTCCGTAATTCTTTGATTCTTCCGCCGTCATATAATGATCCCGGTCTGTATCAGCAGCAATCTTCTCCAGAGTCTGCCCTGTACGCTCAGCCAAAATCCGGTTCATCTTTTCCCGGGTCTCCAGAAGATGTTTGGCATGAATCTCTACCTCGGTAGCCTGACCGGATATACCGTGGCCGCCGATCAAAGGCTGATGAATCAGAATTTCCGAATTAGGCAGTGCTGAGCGCTTGCCTTTTGTTCCTGCCGCCAGGATAAATGCTCCCATGCTGGCCGCCATACCGATACAGATGGTATGCACATCAGCATTCACATACTGCATCGTATCAAAAATAGCCATTCCTGCTGTGATGGATCCTCCCGGGCTATTAATGTACAAGAAGATATCCTTATCCGGATCTTCTGCATCAAGAAATAACATCTGGGCAACTACCAGATTAGCCACTTCATCATCTATTCCCCCACCCAGGAAAATAATGCGATCTTTCAATAACCGCGAATAAATATCGTAAGAACGCTCTCCCCGGTTTGTCTGCTCAACGACCATCGGAACCAAATAACCCATTCTTATTTCCCCCTATTCATACTGATTCTGCATGTAACTTTTCACAACGCAGACTATTCAATAGTGTTACCTTCTTCTTCTATTTTAGTACAAAGGTCAATAAAGGTCAAATCATTTTTCCTCATTTAGCTTCAGCAATCTGGCTCCGTTTCCACCAAATATATTGTCCATCTCCGTCTGACTCACACCCAGCTCACGGCACACTTCTGTCTGCAGCTCAAAGTATTTGGCAGCCCACCCGCGGGGAAACCAGCTTGAATCAGTACCAAAAATAATCCTCTCCGCTCCCACCGTCTCCAAAGCCTTTTGAAAGAGATCCTTAAGGCTTAAAGGATATGGAGTCCAGCGAATCCAGTCATTGGAACCGGAAGTGTCAATATAGATATTAGGGCTGGACCATGCTAAATGTAAAAGTTCCTGATAGTAACCTGCTCCAAAGTGAGGAATAATGAAAGGAATATCTACATAAGTCTGGGCTACCTTAGCTAAAGATAAGGGGCTGATACGAGGATGATCCACAATACCTCCAGGACCTCCCAAAACTCCAAAATGAATAAGCACCGGTATTTTTCGATCGGCCAGAATCGTCCAAAACGATTTTAATTCAGGCGCTTCGAAAGGCAAATCAGTTAGGGGAGCCAGACACTTGTATCCTACCAGGCCCAGATCATCTAAGGCATGCAGCAATTCTTCGGCTGCCCCGGGAGCACATAGATCGTGATGAGCAAATCCCATGAATTCATGGGGATAGTCATGAGTGACTTTAGAAAGCACCTCATTTCCGCCTCCGGTCATGAATACTACTTTCTCTAGCCCATATTTGTGTACTTCCTCTGCCCATCGTTTTGCCTGAATATCATTACCCGGATGCTCTTTCTCCGGTTCAGGAAATCCAAACTCTTCCCGCCACGCTTTACGCAGCTTCATACTGTAATCTAACACAGCAGGATGCTGTTCTCTATGCACGTTAGGTTGCCACGCCGGAAAATGAGCGTGAAAATCAAGCACTCTCCTTGGCTGCATCTCAATCTCTTCTTTCTCAGTTAGATTTTCTTATCTTTTTATTATCACAAGTTCCTAAAGCAATAAAAATCATTCCACATTTAGATAAGACTATCTGTTGTCGTATTTGTTCAACATTAATTATACTACACACTGAGAAACAAGAAAAATTTATCCCATTTCAGCTTATGGAAACAGCGCAATCATTGCTATTACCTGAACTTTCTTTCCTATCAGACCCGGCTCCGGCAAAGCTGATTAAAAACACGGATCCTGTCTCTCCAGTTTCAATGGCTATCATTGCTTGATGGTTATCGGCAATCTTCTTGCACACCGCCAACCCTAATCCTACACCTTCTTCTTTCGTGGAATAAAAAGGGGTCCCCAGTTTTTTCATTACCTCATCAGGTATCCCGCAACCTTCGTCTCTGACTGATAAAACAACCTGATTTTCCTCCATCAAAGTTCGGACTGTCACTTTTCCTCCCTTAGGCGTCACTTCTAACCCATTGCGCACTATATTTAAAATGAGCTGAATAATTTCGTTG
>JAEWCM010000009.1 GCA_023390635.1 Bacillota bacterium | reverse complement strand
TCCTGATTCAGATGGTTTTTCACTTCACGGTAGAACTCAACAGTGGAAAGGTGAAAGGGAATATACATCTGTTGGGTATAAGCGTCGACGATGATCAAATCCGCTTTTTCTGTTTTAGGCTGGGATGAAAGAAATATCCGTCCGTCGGTATTAACAATTTTTCCTTCCTTGCCGGATAAACCAAAGAATCGCTGACCCAGGGGGATGACTTCTGGGTCAATCTCTATTCCCGTCAATTCCAGATCAGGCAATTCGGGACGGACATAATGATCGAAGAGGCCGAGCATGGTACCTCCGGCAGAGCCAATAATCCAGGTCTTATAGGAGTTGTGGTAATTAAGAAAAGGCAGAAGTAAGTAGTAATTATAGTAATCGGAAGGTTGCAAGGCCCAGTTGGGTCTGGCAATGGACTGAACTCCGCCTCCTTCGTTGTAAACAAGGGCCACCGAATCATCCTTTTGCCGCACGACCTGTACATATTGGTAAGTCGTTTCTTTTTCCCAAAGGATGTTGTCATCTCCTTTGACTGAATGGGGATTGAATATTAAAGCGAGGAGAGGAAAAAGCAGAAAAAGGAAAGCCCACCACCGACGGATGCCCCAGGCGGAGACGGTGATCAAGGTAAGAGCCAGCACATACACTGTGGCCCGCGTTCCGAAGGCAGGAATCAGTACAAGAGAGGGCAGAAAGGTGCCAACAATACTTCCCAAGGTAGAAAAGGCGTTTAGACGCCCCGCCACTTTACCTGTTTCGGAGGCATCGGGGGCCCAGAGACGGAGGACAAAAGGACTGACCATGGCTAAAATAAAAATGGGGGGAGCAAAAACCAGCAGCATTCCTACAAAGGTTAGAACGATGAGATAGATCGGTGTGCCCAAGATACCATTAACCAGATAGGAAAAAAGCGTTCTGGTGATTAAGGGAATGAGTGTAAGGAGGACACCTGCGCTTAGCGAGAGGGTAAAGAGTAAGGTCGGATATGGATAACGGTCGGCAATTTTGCCGCCCACAAAGTATCCTGCCGACATAGCCAAGAGAATAATGCCAATAATATTGGCCCAGACAATAGTGGATGTACCGAAATAAGGAGCCGCCAGTTTGGAGGCGGCCATTTCTGTTCCCATAACGGCAGCACCGGTGAGAAAGACATAGACATACAAAAATTTGTGCTTCATAGATCCTCCTTAAAGGCTGAAAATTTAGTAATAAATTTACCTGATTGGGACAATGTTATTAAGAATTAGATTTAAAGGGGCCATTTTCCTCTCCTAATCTCATTTATTTTTTCTTAATTTTTAATCCTTACCCTTTTATCATGATAATAGTCAGGAGAAGAAGTGAATAAAGCAGGATTTTATTAGATTCAAAGAGAAATAAACAGGATAACACAATGCAGAAAAAGGCAATAACGAAATTTGGCAGGAGAGGTATCGTTAATCATTGCCGGATAAATAGGAGGTGACCGGCGTTAACGCCGGAGTTTATGGAATCAACGATTCGAGATCTATCATTAGCCCCTAAAGGCCAGAAAAAAATCGATTGGGCTGGCGCTCATATGCCCGTATTGAATGCTTTGAGAAAGGAATTTGAAGCAGAGCAGGTCTTTGCCGGACGTAAAGTGGTGATTTGCCTTCATTTAGAGGCAAAGACAGCTTACCTGGCAAAAACGATTCAGGCTGGTGGAGCAGAAGTTACGGTAGTGGCGAGCAATCCTTTATCCACTCAGGATGATGTGGTGGCTGCTCTTGTTCAAGGTGGCATAAGGGCTCATGCCTGGTATGGGGCTACTGATGAGGAATATCATCAGCACATTCAGTGGGCATTGGATAGCAATCCGGATATCATCATTGATGACGGGGGAGACTTGGTCAGTACGATCCATCAAAACCGGAGAGAATTGCTTTCCCGGGTTATTGGCGGTGCAGAGGAAACGACAACAGGTGTCATCCGCTTAAAAGCTATGGAAAAAGGAAATGAGCTTAAGTTTCCCGTGATTGCGGTCAATGATGCTCAATGTAAATATCTTTTCGACAACCGCTATGGCACCGGTCAATCGGTATGGGATGGTATCATGCGCACCACCAATTTGGTCGTAGCCGGGAAGACAGTTGTGGTGGCCGGATACGGATGGTGCGGCAAAGGGGTTGCGATGCGTGCCAAGGGGTTAGGAGCACGAGTCATTGTCACGGAGATTGATCCGATCAAGGCCAATGAAGCCTGGATGGATGGGTTCCTAGTCATGCCAATGGTAGAGGCGGCTAAAATCGGCGATTTCTTTGTTACAGTGACAGGTAATAAAGATATAATCAGAGAAGAACATTTTGCTGTCATCAAATCCGGGGCGATTATCTGCAACGCAGGTCATTTTGATGTGGAAATCAACAAGCATGATTTGACCGAAATGGCTATATCACATAGGGATGTACGTCCAAACATTGAAGAATATGTTTTGCCTGGAGACCGGAAAGTTTATTTGCTGGCAGAGGGGCGCCTTGTCAATCTGGCTGCAGGAGATGGTCATCCGGCAGAAGTGATGGACATGACTTTTTCTCTGCAAGCGTTGTCTTTAGCATATTTGGTTAAGCATCAAGGTGAATTGAAACCTGGAGTACATGCAGTCCCTCAGGAGATTGACCATCAGGTCGCCATGCTGAGATTAAATTCCTTAGGTTTGCAAATTGATCATTTGACTGAGGAGCAGGAACGTTACTTGGCGGCATGGCAAGGCTAGTCTAAGCTTGATTATATTTTGGTGAGGTGGGCAAAGTGGCTGAACTGAGTAATAAAGATCCCTTAGAACCGGTCATTGGAGCCGTGGAGAGTTTTTATGCCCGCAAGGATTTGGCTCATGATCTGAATCATGCTTTGAGGGTTCGGGACTGGGCCAGAAAATTGGCAGATGAAGAAGGGGCAAACTGTGAGATTGTTGAATTAGCAGCCCTGCTCCATGATATTGGCAGGACCGGAGTGGAAAAATCACATGCTGAAAGCAGTGCCGGTTTAGCAGTCTCAGTTCTCACCAAATTAGGTTATAAGCAAACTGTCATTGAAGAAGTACGTGCTGCAGTAATCTCTCATTCCCGTGAATCAGGATATGAGCCATCTACGTTAGAAGCTAAAATTCTTTATGATGCAGATAAATTGGATTTTGTGGGACCGGTGGGAATTGCCCGTCTATTTTCGTGGGGCGGAGCTGCGGGATGGAAGATGATCGGAGAAAATTCTTGTAAAGAGTTTTATGAGCAGCGCATCCGCCATTATGAGGAACATCTTTTTACCGCAGCCGGAAAGACTTGTTTTAAACCATTACTGGAGTATATGGAAAAATTTTGGGGAGATTTGGCTCTGCAAATCCGTTGAAATCCTTTCTTTTTGGACAAAATAGGGAATAAAGCGATATTTTGTTCAGAAAGGATGAAGAATTTTAATGCGGTGGATTTGGAAGCTGGCGATGTTTTTAGTAATCATTGTGCTTGCTAAAAATCTTTTGAGTGACAATAAGCCTAAAGCTTTTATTGATTTTCAAAACGGGATTTCCTGGGAAGACCGGATCTCAGGGCAGCTGCGCATATGGCAGCAGCAGATTCAGGATCTGCCGGCCAGCATTGAAACTCAGATTAAGCAGCTTTGGCAGGACTTCCAACCGGACGATCATGGTAAAATAGTATGACACAATTATTCAAGGAAAAAATACACTTCCGTAAGTCGGAAGTGTATTTTTTATGTATATCTTCTTGACTAAACTGTTAACCTAAGCATACGGAGGTGATGGTTATAAAAAAATATCTGCCAATAATGATCACTATAAGTTTGCTTGTAAGCATTACCTTGCTTTTAGGGGAACCTTATATGGGAGAAGCAAACTCTCAGGCTGAATCTTCCGTGAACTGGAGTCAGAGCGCTAAAACTGAAAACGGGAAAGAATTGATCGTGAAAGGAAGAACCGATGAAAAGCTGATTGCTTTAACTTTTGACGATGGTCCGGATGAGACTACGGAACGAATTCTCGATGTACTGAATCAGTTTCAAGTTAAAGCAACTTTCTTTGTGGTGGGAGAAAATTGCCGGATGCGCCCTGAGGTATTGGTGCGGATCAGTAAAGAAGGTCATGAGATAGGTAACCATACTTATAAGCATCCTAAGTTCCGGGGTAAGACTAAGGAACAAATAGGACAAGAAATCGCTGAGACGAATAAAACCATTTCTGAAATTATTGGAAGAGAGCCGGTTCTTTTCCGTCCGCCGGGGGGAACCGTTAATAATAACGTTGTCGAAGCAGCAAAAGAAGCGCAAGTACGTATTGTCTTATGG
>JAEWCM010000201.1 GCA_023390635.1 Bacillota bacterium | reverse complement strand
GTATTCCCCGTGACATAGATTTGTTCAGGCAGATAGCCTTCCCTAAGCAGGTTTTCTTTTGCCGTCATCGTCGGAGCAAAATGCCACCTCACCAGGGCCGCAGTCAATTTACGATTAGCCTCTTCCGGGTAGGGAGAGTAAATGTCTCCCGTTCGCAGCCCCGCTTCTACATGTCCGATAGGGATTTGACGATAAAAGGCCGCCAGAGAAGCCGCAAAAGTAGTCGTTGTATCACCATGTACTAATACAAAATCAGGGTTTACTTCTTCCATCACACGGCCCAGCCCATGCAAAATTGCCGTAGTAATATCTGTCAAGGTTTGTCCCGGTTTCATGATATTTAGATCATAGTCAGGATTGATCTCAAACAGTTTCAGAACCTGATCCAACATCTCCCGGTGTTGGGCTGTTACCACCACTTGACAGTCTATCGTTTCTTCCTTTTGCAAAGCTTTGATAACCGGTGCCATTTTTATGGCCTCAGGACGGGTCCCGAACACCACCATGGCTCTTCGTCTCTGCCTCAACTTTTTCTCCCTTTCTTCATCAGCTAGGTAAGATGGATTAGCTCCATCCCTGCTTCTCCAGCTATAGACAATGCCAGTCCATCAGGGTATGACCGAAGATAGAGCACCCTCTTAATCCCAGCGTTGATCAATAATTTCGTGCAAAGTATGCAAGGCTGAACCGTCGTGTAGATATCTGCCCCTTCAATAGCCACACCATGTTTTGCGGCTTGGATTAATGCGTTTTGTTCAGCATGAACGGCACGGCATAGCTCGTGCCGTTCACCGGAAGGGATATGCAATTGCTCCCGCAGGCAACCTATTTCAACACAATGCTTTAATCCCGCCGGACTGCCATTATATCCTGTGCTGAGAATTTGCTTCTCCTTCACAATCACTGCTCCTACCTGACGGCGCAGGCAGGTAGAACGTCCTGCCACCACTTGAGCCAGTTCCATAAAATAATGTTCCCAATCAGGGCGCTCAGCCCGCAGATTGCAGTCTTCACCGTTTAACTCTTTCATTTTGTACCGAACAACCGGTCTCCTGCATCGCCCAGACCGGGAACAATATAGCCGTGGTCATTCAATCTCTCATCCAGACCAGCCACAAAAATATCAACCTCCGGATGTTCTTTCTGCACTTCAGCAATCCCTTCCGGTGCTGCTATCAGACAAACCAGTTTAATACTCTTCGCTCCATATTCTTTTAAAAAGCTGATAGCTGCAGCCGCAGAGCCTCCGGTTGCCAACATAGGATCAAGAATTATTAAATCCCTTTCCGAAATATCGGTCGGTAATTTACAATAATATTCCACTGGTTTTAGGGTTTCAGGATCACGGTAAAGTCCAATATGTCCAACCTTGGCAGCAGGAATCAATTTCAGCATACCATCAACCATTCCTAAACCAGCGCGCAAGATCGGCACAAGACCAACTTTCCTGCCTGCAATCATCTTTGTCTTTGCCAGTCCAACAGGAGTTTTTATTTCCACCTCATGGAGAGGAAAATCCCTGGTTACCTCGTAGGCCATTAGCATGGAAAGTTCTTCAACCAATTCACGGAATTCTTTTGAGCCGGTGTTCTCATCCCTAATTAACGCCAACTTGTGTTGTATTAACGGGTGATCAAACGTTTTTAACGGCATATAAGTGTTTCACTCCTAATCAATATTTGTATATAATGGGAATTTCCCACATAGCTCTTTAACAATGGTATGAGCTGCCTCTAGTGCTTTTGGATCTTGATGGCCAGTCAGCGCCAGACCGATTGCTTCACCAATTTTCACCATTGCTGCTTCATTCATGCCTCGGCTTGTCGCCGCCGGTGTTCCTACCCGAATACCACTCGTCACAAAAGGACTGGTGGGATCAAAGGGAATTGCATTCTTATTTACGGTAATTCCCACATCATCGAGAATACGCTCTGCTGCTTTTCCCGTCAATTCTTTAGAACGCACATCCACCAGCATCAAATGATTATCTGTTCCTCCGGAAACAATTCTGAATCCTTGCCCTTGCAACGTTTCAGCCAAAACCTTAGCATTTTTAACCACCTGCTGCTGATAGACCTTGAACTCGGGTTGCAGAGCTTCCCGGAAGGATACAGCTTTAGCGGCAATCACATGCATCAATGGTCCGCCCTGAAGTCCGGGAAACACCGCTTTATCGATCTTAGCTCCGAACTCTTCTTTGCAAAAAATCATGCCTCCGCGGGGGCCACGCAAGGTTTTATGGGTGGTTGTTGTAACAAAATGAGCATGAGGAACTGGACTGGGATGGAGTCCTGCTGCTACCAATCCGGCAATATGGGCCATATCTACAAAGAGATAGGCTTCCACTTCATCAGCAATTTCCCGTAAGCGGGCAAAATCAATCACCCGGGAATAGGCACTGGCTCCTGCCACAATCATCTTCGGTTTGTGTTCTCGGGCCAATGTCCGGACTGCCTCATAATCCAGGCATTCAGTTTCTTCGTCTACTCCATAAGGGACAAAATTAAAGTACATACCAGAGATGTTTACCGGGCTTCCGTGAGTCAGATGCCCCCCGTGGGCTAAATTCATCCCCATCACCGTATCCCCCGGCTTAAGCATAGCGAAATATACAGCGGTATTGGCATTGGCTCCTGAGTGGGGCTGCACATTTACATATTCCGCTCCGAATAATTCCTTCGCCCGTTCTCTTGCCAGATTTTCCACCACATCCACATATTCGCACCCACCATAATAGCGTTTTCCCGGGTAGCCCTCTGCATACTTATTCGTAAGCACTGAGCCTTGGGCAGCCATTACAGCTCTGCTGACAAAATTCTCAGAAGCAATCAATTCGATCTTATTCTGCTGTCTCTGCTCTTCCTGAGCTATAGCCTGGGCCACTTCCGGATCTGCTGTTCCGACCCATTGTCTAATATAGTCCATTCTTTCCACTCCCCTGATGACACTGCTTAAATTCATTTCATTTTATCATATTAGTTCTGCTTTCTACGCAAATTTCCTCTTATATTATAACTTTTTCCCTTGCTCCACTTGGGCCATCATGTCAACGCGCCTGGCATGGCGCCCTCCAGCAAACTCTGTTTTCAAAAAAGCATCTACAATATCCAGCGCCAGTCCGCTCCCAACGACTCGGGCCCCCAATGCCAATATATTGGCATCGTTATGTTCCCGCGTCATCCGTGCACAGTAAGTATCTGTACATACGGCAGCCCTGATTCCAGGTATCTTATTGGCTGTCATGGATACACCTATTCCTGTTCCACACACCAAAATCCCCAAATCTGCTTCATTTTCCCGGACTGCTTGTCCCACCGCAAAGGCAAATTTAGGGTAGTCTACCGACTCATCTGAATTGGTTCCCAAATCCAATGTCTCATATCCTTGTTCCTTTAAATGATCTAAGATTATATTTTTCAGTTGATAACCTCCATGATCTGCTCCCAATGCTATCCTCAACCTGAATCACCTCCCAATTCTATTTTTATTTTAATACAATAGACAAAGATAATCAGCATCCAGTTTTCAACAATTTAAGTTTAACCCCACGCAGCAGCTTCTCAATCTGAACCGCGCTGGCCCGATATGATTCCAGGCTTCCGCCCCATGGGTCTTGAATATCTTCTTTAGAATCATTCCAGTCTCCAAGACAGCGAACCCGATTGGCCAAAGCCGGAAAACGCCGCTGCAATTCCCTTTCCTGGATTCTTGTCATAGGAATAATCCAATCAAATTCCTTTAAAAGCTCAAAAGTAACTTTAAAAGCCCGATGACCTGTCAAATCCACCCCCAATTCTTTTCCAACCTCAATCGCCTGATATGAAGCTTGGCTGCCTTCCCATGCCTCTAAGCCAGCCGACCGAACTGTCACACTATGATCAAATATCTTTTTCGCTAATCCTTCAGCCAGCGGACTCCGGCAAGTATTTCCGGTACAAACAAACAATAATTTGCACCCCATCTCTGAAAATCCTCCTTTGTTTTTATGGAAAACACTAAAGTAACAACTTAATCCCGATTAATAGCAGTACAAGCCCACCAAAAAGTTCCGCCTTATCATCAAGCCCACCTTTAATCTTCTTTCCCAGCAGGAGGCCGGTTCCAGTCATTAGGCCTGCCGTACATCCCATAATGGCGATGGTAAGAGGAATATTGCTGTCCTGAGTTCCTAAAGAAAAACCCACGCTCAGAGCATCCATACTCACACTGGCTGCCAGGGCAAAGGGTCCAATACCACTGAGAGATATACCCTGGGGCAACCTTTTTTCAAATAGACGCTCCCGCCCCTCCCTGAATGAATAATACTCAGGCTTTGGTTTAAGTACCCGCCAAAGCATCGTACCACCCAAAAACACCAGCACTATTCCTCCGAGCCATTGAGCTATATTTCCCAACAAATGCCCTAGGGCCTCCCCGAGGAAAAGACCAATCAGCGGCATAATCACATGAAACAAAGCAACTACTAAGGAAATATACCCTGTCATCCGCCGATTAACGGCACCGGCTAACCCAATAGCCAAGGAGAGTGAGAAGGCATCTGCTCCCAAGGCAACGGAAAGTGCCAGAATCAACGTTATCCCCATTCTGATCCCTCCAACTGCTCATTCATACCCTTACCGATATGCTTTTAATATATGCATGAGCATAAGAGGTTTAGAAATAAGCATCAGAGAGACTGCGCAGATAGTCCGGGAATCATTATTAGAGGTGAATAAGCTGACCTCCTGCCGCTTTCACCATCCGATTCATAATGGCGGCGCCAAGACCTTGTTCTGCCATTCCTTCTGCTAAGACCAAATTTATTTCCTGTTCGTCACACAGGCGCAAGCCTTCAAATAGTCTGGCTCCCACTGTTTCCATGGTACTCTCTTTCCCCAGAATAAACATAAAATCAGGTGTATATTCTTTTACTTGCGCCACACTTTCTTCTAAACATAAAACTCCGACCCTCTGCCCTGTCTGATGAGCTTGAAGTATTTCCTTCTCCATACGGCTCAAGATATTTTCCCTTCCCCCTGTCAGCAGCTTCATCTGTCCCTGAGGAGCGTAATGCCTGTACTTCATGCCTGGCGAACGAGGTTTATCTTTCGAATCCCCCATTTGGGCAATCTCTACCGGGCCCAACAAGGCTTCCAATTGCTCTTTCGTTATTCTCCCCGGACGCAGTATTACAGGAATCTCTCCGCTCACATCCAAGACCGTGGATTCCAGTCCCACCTGACAAGGGCCCCCATCTAAGATCATAGGAATTCTACCCTCTAAATCCTGCCAGACATGCTGAGCAGTGGTTGGGCTGGGTTTTCCTGACAAATTGGCACTGGGTGCCGCAACCGGTACTCCAGCCTCCTTAATCAGTGCGGCTGCCACCGGATGAGAAGGCATCCGAATCGCTACCGTACCCAACCCCCCTGTTATCTGGTCCGGAATGACACGGGATTTTGGCAGCACTAAAGTCAAAGGTCCGGGCCAAAGGATTTCGGCACAGCGTCGGCCGGCTTCGCTCCACCGGCATACAAGTTTATCGGCCATATCCAATGCAGCAATGTGGACAATTAAAGGATTATCCTGAGGCCGTCCTTTAACCCGGTAAATCTCCTGACAAGCTTGCACATTCAGTGCGTTTGCTCCCAGTCCATACACAGTCTCCGTTGGGAAAGCCACCAATTGTCCTTCACGCAGCAACTTTGCTCCTTCTGCTATTCCTTTATGCTGTCCCTCTTTTATGTCCACAGCTAATAACCTGGTCTCCACTCCATTCACCTCACAACTACAACTCTGTCCCGCCCGGCTAAATCAAGCACAATTTCCGTTTCAAAACCCTGTTCTTTAAACAAACAACTTACAGCCGATCCTTGAGTACTGCCGATTTCCATCAGCACCCTGCCTTGGGGAGCCAGCATGCTTCTCACTTCTCTGGCAAGGCAACGGTAAAAATCCAGTCCATCAAGGCCTCCCAAAAAAGCTCCTGAAGGTTCGTACTTGATTTCCGGTGCAGTTTGCTCATATTCCTGATTTGATACATAAGGAGGATTGGTTAGAATGTAGTCCCACTGTTCTCCCTTGGCCGGCTGGAGAAAATCCCCTCTTCGCCATTCTATTTGGACATTCAGCTTTTCGGCATTGTAATGAGCCACTTCTAAAGCCCCTGACGAAATATCTGTCCCGGTCACTGCTGCTGCCGGACAATAATAAGCGGCAGCTATCGCTACCGCCCCGCTTCCCGTGCATAAATCCAAAACCCGAGGGTGGGGGAATCTCTGGCTGCTCTCTTTGACCAAATTCAGCCAGCACTCTACCAAAACTTCCGTATCCCATCTGGGAATCAGCACCCTTTTATCCACCATGAATTTCAATCCCATAAATTCCTGATGCCCTAAAATATACTGTAAAGGTTCATGCTCCGATCGCCGTTTAAGGCAATTTGCAAAACTCTCCTCCTCGAAACAGGAGAGTTCCCGCTCTCTCTCTAAATAAAGCCTGTCCCGCGACAGCCCCAGCACATATCCTAACAGCATATCAGCATCAAAACGGCTGTTTTCGATGTTTGCCTGTTTGAGTTTGACTTCACCCATGCCAAGTGCGGAAGCGACATTCATTGGACTACTCTACCTCACTTTTTAAACGTTCAGCTTGATCTGATGTCACCAACGCTTCAATTAACTCAGACAAATCGCCTTGCAAAACACTTTCCAAACGATGCAGGGTCAGCCCGATGCGGTGATCGGTGATTCTGCCCTGAGGAAAATTATAGGTACGGATTCGTTCGCTTCGGTCTCCCGTCCCCACTTGGCTGCGCCGTTCACTGGCCTGCTCTCCCTGTTGCTCACCCTGTACTTTTTCCAATAACCGGGCCCGCAACACGCGCAAGGCTTTTTCCTTGTTCTTTAATTGAGATTTCTCATCCTGACAAGAAACCACAATCCCGGAAGGAAGATGGGTAATACGCACCGCTGACTGGGTAGTATTCACCGATTGTCCGCCAGGGCCGCTGGAACAGAAAATATCAATGCGTAGATCATTGGGATTAACTTCCACATCTACCTCTTCTGCCTCAGGCAGAACGGCAACCGTAGCCGTCGATGTATGAATCCGCCCACCTGACTCAGTAGCGGGAATACGCTGGACACGATGCACTCCACTTTCAAATTTCAGTTTAGAGTAAGCCCCGTTGCCTTCAATAACAAAGACAATTTCCTTGAATCCCCCGATATCAGTGTAACTGGCACTGAGCAAGTCTGTTTTCCAGCCTTGGCTCTCTGCATAACGAGTATACATCTTATAGAGATCACCGGCAAACAGAGCCGCTTCTTCGCCCCCTGCAGCAGCCCTTACCTCCACAATGACATTCTTCTCATCATTAGGATCTTTGGGAAGCAGAAGAATGCGTAACCGATCTTCCTGCCCTTCCTTCTTATTTAAAAGATCATCTTTCTCCATCTCAGCCATCTCGCGTAAGTCTGCATCCAGTTTCTCTCCCAGCATCGTTTCCGTATCCTTCAGCTGGCTTTCCACCTCTTTATATTCCCGAAAAACTTCAACGATTTCACTCATTCCTGCCTGAGCTTTGGCATATTTCTGCCAATCAGCCTGATTGGCAATCACATCCGGATCAGCTAACAGAGCGGTAAGTTCGTCGTATCTTCTCTCTAATTCCAAGAGTTTATTAAACATAATTCACCTCAAGCTAATAATTGGTTCATGTTCTTTCTGTACAGCAAAGAAGTATCCTCCATCACGACAGTTCCTGACCTGAATCTAGAACCCCTTTCAGTGCAGCAATCGCCACTTCCAGCTGCTGATCATCGGGTTCCCGTGTAGTCAGGCGTTGGAGCAGCAGCCCTGGTGTGACGATCCATTTTAACCAGATAGAGTCTAAATGGCGGGCAGAAAACTTAAGAATTTCATAGGCAATCCCAGCTACCAGAGGCATTAGCAGAATCCGGGAGGAAATTCTCCACCACAAAGGCTCCAACCCTAAAAAGGCGAATACAAAGATACTGACAACCACCACAATTAAAAGAAAGCTGGTCCCGCATCTCGGGTGCAGCGTGGTAAAATGACGGGCATTTTCCACCGTCAACTCTTTTTGGGCTTCATAGGTATAAATCACCTTATGCTCTGCACCATGATATTGGAACACCCGTTGAATATCTTTAAGTCTGGAAATAGCGATAACATAGATGAAGAAAACTAAAAGACGAATAAATCCCTCTAGAAGGTTCTGCCAAAAGACTCCTGGCACCCACTCTCGCAGAAAATGTGCTGCTGCCGTGGGAATACCAACAAACAAAGCCATCCCGAAAACAAGGGCAATGCCAATCGTTAAAGCCATCTCTTTCCACGTCAGCTCGTCCCCTTCTTCTTCGACCGCTTTATCTGCTGAATAGGTCAATGCTTTCACTCCCACGATTAATGACTCAATTAAGGCTATAAAGCCTCTGATAATGGGCAGCTTCAATACAGGCAGTTTAGACCATGATTTAATGTCCTGATGGGTGACCTCAATTTCTCCATTGGGGAGACGGATGGCAATGGCACTTTGCTTCGGGCCTCTCATCATAACTCCCTCAATTACAGCCTGTCCACCATACTGTACAGGCCTTTCTTTCGTTTTACTCATCCCGCCACCCCTCTCCAAAATAGTGAAAAAAGCAGAGCTTGCGCTCTGCTTTTCATTTAGCAACGACCGCAGGCCGTTGTCATTATTGCATTCCGTATTTTTTCTTAAAACGATCAACCCGTCCGCCAGAATCAACAAAACGTTGAACGCCTGTGTAGAAAGGATGGCATTTCGAGCAAATTTCCACCTTAATATTCTGCCGTGTGCTGGCTGTATGAATTACTTCACCGCATGCACAGGTAATGGTCGTTTCTTCATATTTAGGATGAATATCTTTTTTCACCGCTGTCACCTTCTTTCCCTTCACATCGTCAACTTTTAATATTTTAGCATAAGGTTATTTAGCGGTCAACACTATCCCATCTTCTCATTAAAAAAACTACTAAAATTAGTGTATACTTATTTCATAAGTACATTGACATTATTGCTAAGGAGGCTTCATCTATGGCAAAAACTATATTTCTTAACAGTGAAAAAATTGATTACGATCATCATCTTGATTTTACCATGATTGAAAAGCAAGGTGCGCTCACCCTATATCCCTCCACCCCTCCGAAAGAAATCATGCAGCGCATCAGCGGTCACGAAATCATCGTCAGCAAAGAAATTCCGTTAGGAAAAGAGCTCGTTACTGCCCTTCCCACCAGCGTCAAGCTGATTTGCGAAGCAGGTACCGGTTACAACAATATTGACATCGTTGCAGCCCGCTCCAGAGAAATTGCAGTTTGCAACATACCTGAATACA
Organism: Bacillota bacterium; assembly: GCA_023390635.1. GTDB lineage: Bacteria > Bacillota > Desulfitobacteriia > Desulfitobacteriales > Desulfitobacteriaceae > JAEWCM01. The sequence continues at coordinate 14,321 of JAEWCM010000201.1, read as the reverse complement.
GCACCACAGCTGTAGCACAATTGGTATTCACCTTTATTCTTAACCTGAGTTCCTCGTTAAGCCGTCAGCAGGTTATGCTGAAGAGCGGGGAGCTTACTAATTTTTCTACTTATCTTCGTCTTCCCCATTCTGAAGTTTTCCGGAAGACCTTAGGTATCATTGGTGCCGGCAAAATCGGGCGCCAGGTGATCCACCTGGCGCAGGCTTTTGGCATGAATGTTTTAGTTTTCAGCCGGACGCCGAGAACTTGGGCAGACCAATCTATTCGCTCAGTCAGCCTTTCTGAACTCTTGGCACAAAGTGACTTTGTCTCAATCCACTGCCCATTGACCCCAGAAACAGAATCTCTGATCGATCAAAAAGCCTTAGAACAGATGAAGCCTTCCGCCTACATCATTAATACAGCCAGAGGTGCCATTATTGATGAACCAGCGTTAATAGAGGCCTTGAGTCAAGGTAAGCTGGCAGGAGCCGCCCTTGATGTTCAGAATCCTGAACCACCTGCTGAAGGCAATCCTCTGTATCGAATGAAAAATGTCATTCTCACTCCCCACATTGGTTGGAAATGCCTTGAAACCAGACAACGGCTCCTCAATTCCATTGCGGAAACCATCGAAAAATTTGCCAAAGGGCAGCCTATTAATCTGGTCAATTAGCCACAATCTGGACCTGAGGTAAATAATAGGTGGGGTCAATCGTTTTTCCATTTAATCTGATTTCAAAATGAACATGAGGCCCGGTCGACTCACCTGTACTGCCTGCCAAAGCCAGCACATCGCCTGGGTTCACCCAGTCTCCTGGTTTCACCAGCAACTTACTGTTATGGGCATAAAGGGTCTGAATTCCCGAACCATGATCAATCAGCACGGCAAATCCATAGATATCAATCCATTGGGCCTTCACAACCTTGCCACCTTGAGCCGCCCGTACTTTTTCATTGGCGGAAGCAGCAATATCAATGCCATGATGGAATCCCCCGTCCCGTTCGCCATACTCAGACGTAATCCTGCCGGTAATTGGCCAAAACCACTGATGTATGTCTCCGCCCCTGGAAAGAGCGGCTGCCACAGCTGTATTTTCTCTAATCGTAAGGACCGCACCCTTTTTAATCGGCATCGCCCCTGGATTATCGGCAATAATTTTTTCTACCGTTGTTCCATAACGTATCGCCAAGGCAGGCAGATCCTGCCTTGTGTCAACTGCCACCACTGAATAGCAGGCAACATCTGTCTCCTTAGCTACAGCATAGATCGGTAAGTTACTTGGAAATAACATCTGTAGAGTAAATACTCCTAAAGATAAAGCAAACACAGCGGCGCTACATCTTCTTATGCAGTAGCACCGCTGTCGCCTATCTCCAACCTGATTCATCAAACCACCTCAAGAATCTAGAATATTTTGGTTCTAAAACCATATATATCTTTTCCAAATTCTTGAGTGAAAATACTTTAGCAGCCGCGCATCGCATAACTCGGCTTCTTGGCAAATTGATGGTGAGCTTCAATGAAGCGAATTGTGCCTGTTTTTCCTCTCATCACCAGCGTATGTGTTTTTGCTCCCTGCGCTGTAAACTGCACGGCTTTAAACAAATGCCCTTCAGTGATACCCGTTGCAGCAAAGAATACATCATCTGTTTTAACCAAGTCGTCCAGAGTCAGAAGTTTCCGCACATCTTTATGTCCCATGGATTGAGCTCTGATTTCCTCCTGCTCATTTTCCGGACACAGCCTGCCTTGCATTTCTCCCCCTGCACACCTTAAGGCTGCTGCAGCCAGTACACCTTCCGGTGCACCGCCGATACCCATCATCACATCCACCCCGCTGTTTTCAAAGGCACAAGCCACAGCAGGAGCCACATCTCCATCCGTAATCAGGCGGATTCTCGCCCCGCACTCACGGGCTTCAGAGATAATCTTGTTATGACGAGGGCGGTCTAAAATTACTACTGTCACATCATTAATACTTTTCTTTAAAGCTTTGGCCACATTGTTAAGGTTTTCTTTAACCGGAGCATCCAAATGAATACACCCCGTTGCTGCAGGACCTACTGCGATCTTATCCATATACATATCCGGAGCATGGAGGAGACCACCTTGTTGCGAAACAGCCAAAACAGCAATTGCACCTGTCAGGCCTTTGGCTACAATATTCGTCCCTTCCAGCGGATCAACAGCGACATCAAGGTAAGGGGCCTCCCCTGTTCCCAGCTTTTCCCCAATGTACAGCATGGGAGCTTCATCCATCTCTCCTTCCCCAATCACAACTGTTCCGTTCATATGGATTGTGTCAAAAACAGCTCTCATTGCCTCTACGGCGGCATTATCGGCAGCTTCCTTATCTCCCCTGCCCACCCAGCGGGCTGAAGCCAATGCAGCTGCTTCCGTAACCCGGGCAAATTCCATCGTTAACTCTCTTTCCAAAACAGCACCCCCATAAATGAAAAAATTCATTTAAATATATTTTTTCTCTAATCAGTAATCATAATTCCTACATCCATTATTCATTGTGCCATACAATAAGCTTTTGTTCAAGGGCAACAGATAGCAGAAATAGCGTAAAAAACGTGAAAAAAACTTGAGAAAAAGGAAAGACCTCGCCCTTTCAATATTAGGCCGAGGTCCTTGGTCCATTCCTATTTCCTATCGCTTATTCCAGTCTGCCAAAAATTTATTAATTCCGGCTTCCGTCAAAGGGTGTCTGAATAATTGACGCAGCACAGGAAAAGGCACTGTCCCGTAGTGAGCTCCCATTTTCGCCGCTTCTGTGACATGAACGGGATTGCGGATACTAGCCGCAATCACCTTGGTTTCCAAATCATGAAGCTCAAAGATTTGGCAAATATCGTCAACCAAATTCAAACCATTCTCCCCAATATCATCCAGCCTGCCTAAAAATGGGCTGACATAAGCAGCTCCCGCCCGGGCTGCCAGCAAAGCCTGGACTGCGGTAAACACCAGAGTCACATTGCTGGCAATCCCTTCTGCAGCCAAGACCTTAACCGCTTTCAATCCCTCTTCCGTCATGGGAATCTTAATCACGATATTTTTTGATATCTTAGCCAAATGACGGGCCTCTTTCAACATCCCATCCTTGTCCAGGGAAATAACTTCCGCACTGATCGGCCCATCCACAACCTTGGTAATTTTATTTAACAAGTCCTCAAAATCCTGGCCTTCTTTAGCTACTAAGGTGGGATTAGTCGTTACCCCGGCGATCACGCCCATACTCCAAGCCTGATTAATCTCTTCCAAATTTGCCGAATCCAAAAAAAATTGCATACCCTCTCTCCTTTTCCCGGTTGGTTATGCTTTTCCGTTGCTGCCGAATACCCGGATTTTTTCCCGGATAATTTCGGTTGCGGCTTCTCTGGCTGGTCCTAAAACCTTCCGAGGATCAATCTCTTTAGGATTAGCGTCCAGAACTTGACGCGAAGCCAATACAAAGGCCTCTCTAATGTTAGTGTCGATATTAACCTTGCAAATTCCCAGAGCAACCGCTTCTCTAATCGCATCATCAGGTACTCCCGACGAACCATGCAATACTAAAGGTGCATCCACCCGTTTTCTGATTTCCTTTAACCTATCAAAGTCCAATTTAGGTACACCTTTATACTGACCGTGAGCTGTCCCAATAGCAATCGCCAGAGCATCCACCCCTGTTGATTTTACAAAATATTCTGCTTCCGCCGGATCAGTAAAAAAGGCATCTCGTTCTGAAACACTGATATCGTCTTCAGTTCCGCCGATTTTTCCCAATTCTGCTTCAACTGAAACACCTAACGGACGCACTGCTTCAATTACCTTGTTAGTGAGAGCTATATTATCTTCTAAAAGATGCTTAGAGCCATCAATCATCACCGAGGAAAAGCCATTGCGCACACATTGCATCACCTGCGCAAAACTTGTTCCGTGATCCAAATGGAGAGCTACCGGGACCTGGGCCTTTTCAGCCGCTATCCTAGTCAATCCGGATATGTATTCAATTCCAGCATACTTGATGGCACCCTGACTGGCCTGGATAATCACTGGAGATTTTTCCGCCTCAGCCGCCGCCACAATGGCCTGAACAATTTCCATGTTGTTGCAGTTGAATGCCCCAACTGCGTACTTTCCTCTTTGCGCTTCCTTCAAGAGCTCCGTAACAGGCACAAAACTCATGTTTTTATTCCTCCTTTATTGTTTTTGCTAAATGCAATCCTGCCACCGGGTGATTAAAATAGCACGTCTTATTTTCTTCTAACTTAATGAAATCCATACCCTGAATCATTTGCACACTGTCCTGACTGTCTGCATAAATAATACCCAATGCTTCACAGTTCTCGCAATATATCTCGATCCGATCCGTCAGCAAATCATAACTCAATCTGTTGTTCCCGCAGCTGCACTCTAACTCATCCCGTTTGGCCAAATAATGAAGATGATCAAGGATCGCCAAAACAGCTTCCACATTTTCATAATCGCCCTCCGACTCATCAAACATCGTTTGGGCTGATTTCTTCTCTTCCTGCCAAGCCTGGGTAACTTTCGACTTTGGGCCGATAAAACCTACCGCCCCTTCGACTTCCAAACAGGCCAGTTTAAGCACGTCCTGACCCCATAAGGACTGTTTCGGTAATCGTTTGTAGTGGGGACTATCGCAAAAAGCGCATTGAAAAGTTAGGTTGAATTGCCGGCGGTTGCCAGTGGCGACGGTCAGCAGCTGTGCCCCGCATTGACAGACAAAAGCCACTTTCTCAGATTTATTAAAAGCAAAAAGTGACAAAGCCATGTATTCAATTTCTCCACACTCAGGGCATAAGAGCGCTATCGTTGATTGTGTCGCCAAAACCATGTCTTCCACCTCTTTTCTACACATATATTTCGGCGTATGATCACAATTTCCTGCCGTAAATTATATGCAAAGTGGAAAAAGGCTACATCTTAATTTAGTATTTTATTCTATCAGATTTTTTCAAATAAGTTTTTATAGGCAAAGCTGCTTTGTTCTAAAAAGTCTCTGCTCTGTACCACCTGTCCGTTTTGCCAATAGCGACGGCAAAGATACGGATTAGCCTGTGTCCTCCGAAGGGGAATCTCCACCTCATCCCCCAGCTGACACTCTTCCAGTCCCACATCCAAGACGGTGAGCTGCATGCCAATCTTTCCTGCGATCCTCACAGGCTTGCCGTCGAGTGTAATTTTCTCCTGTCCCAAGGTTTTGCCAAACAACGCAGCCATATTCTTAACAATGATTTTTCCCAGATCAATTACTCCCTGAGGAGTAAAATGAGGCTCGACACCGAAACCATCAGCATAGCCTACCGGAATCACCGCTAGTTGGGTTGCTTTTTTCGTCTTATAAATGCTTTGATAACCGACAAATGTGCCTTTTGGAACATTTTGCAAATACACAACCTTAGCCCGAGCTACCCATGGATCAGTAAGCTTCAGCTTAGAAGCAAAACCTTTCCCAGGATAATGTCCGATCAATAGGGTCCCAATCCGAACAAAATCAAAATGCCACTCCGGATAATCCAAAAAAGCCGCACTGTTGCACACATGTTTAAATTGGGGCTTTATCCCCCGCTCCGCCAGATAATCAATACCCGCCTTAAAGAGCTCAAATTGCTGCCGTGTATAGCCTCGGTCCCGTTGAGCAGCCCGGGCAAAATGGGTGTAGATTCCTTCCGGTATCACATCAGGGCATTCCACGAGCAAAGCGGCTAATTCTCCTAATTGAGTGAAGGAAAATCCTGTTCTGCCCATTCCCGTCTCTAGTTCTATATGAACTTTGGCCTTGCGTTCCAGTCGGGCGCTTACCTCCTGAATTTTTTTCAGAACCCTATTAGAGGTCAAGGTCAGACAGAGATCCGCACTAAGAGCTTCTTCCCACTCTTCCTCCGAACTGGGTCCCAATACGAGAATAATCCCCGTTATGCCGCATTTACGCAAGACAAGGCCTTCTGCCACTGAAGTTACAGCAAAAGCTTCACACCCGGCTTTAGCCAGGGCCCGGGCCACCTCCCCTGCTCCTAGACCGTAGGCATCCGCCTTTACTACCGCCATACAGCGAGCTGTGCCCTTTAGCCGTTTAACAACTTCTTGATAGTTCCCCGTTACTGCATCAAGATTAACATCAATCCAACACCGAGCCACAACCTTTGCCCCTCCCTTGATTACCTTTTTCTCATTCTCCTTATTTTGCCCAGCATCCCTTTAACAACATCTGAATACAAAGGCTCCAGCTTGTTCCACAAGAAATAAATCACCGGACGATAAACTAAGTCCCACTCTCCGACAAACTCCGTATATTCTCCGTTAAATCCTTTTTTAAACTTATATAGTCCGTATAAGGGATTCTCTTCCGTCAGATGCCCCGGAACGCCGCGAAAATCGTAAAGGGTGCACCCCAACGATTTGGCCCACTTAATCATTTCCCACTGAATCAGATAATTAGGCATCACATTACGGTGGGCATTGGATGAGGCTCCATAAATATACCAAGCTTTTTCTCCCATAACGAAGGCAATGGTCCCGGCAATAATCTCTCCTTCATACTCAGCAACAAAGAGTTCACCCATCCCGGCAGGCACTAAAGTATCATAGAGGTCTTCAAAATAAGAATACGCCCTCACTAAAAAGCGATCCCTTTCCGTGGTCTCTTTCAATACTTCATAAAAAGCAGGCAAATCTGCCTTGCTGCCTTTTTTGATGCTCACTCCTTTTTTTTGTGCCAAGCGGATATTGTAGCGGGTTTTTTGATGCATCTGACTGAGCAGAGTCTCTTCGTCAGGAGAAATATCCAAACGGAAGACATATTTGGGTTGCACCCCTTCAAAACCCTTTCCGGTCTCTGCCGAGCAAAAGCCTCTGCTACGCAGATAATTTTCCAGTCCAGGCGTATCGAAGCGCAAATCAGGATCGAGTTTTAGAAATATCGCGCCTCTCTCCTTTGCCTTACGGCGCAACTCGGCCAGGGTGGCATCAAACAGTTTTTCATCATTCCAGTCAAGGACCGGCCCGCGCGGTGCATACCAAATCGGGGCATTAATGATAGGAACTCGCCTCTCTAAAACAGAAACAGCCGCTGCATCCTGCCCGTCTCTTTCCATCAGCAAACGGAGGGGATGCCATCCTGTATGGCTTTTAATCTCACCCCACTCCCACGACTGCATAACATGTCCCTTGACATGAGATGCAATGAAATCATTAAATTCACTTTTATCATTAAGCTCCAACCATCGCCCTTGATAGCTCATGGCAGCAGCCCTCCTTCTCCGCTTTTTTCTCACCCTTAAAATAACATAGTTATAGTTATTGCCACTTTTTCATTCAATCAGCCTATCCACTTAAGCAGCTGGGTGACATCTAGCTAATATAAAGAGTTCTTACCCCCTTCCGGGTGCAGAACTCTTTAATTCTCCATCTATTGTTCCTTTTTTAAAGCCGCTCGCACAAATCCTCTAAATAAGGGGTGAGGGCGATTGGGACGAGACTTGAATTCAGGATGGAATTGGGAAGCAACAAACCATGGATGGTCAGGGTATTCAATAATTTCCACCAATCTTCCATCCGGAGAAGTTCCGGTAAATTCCAGTCCACATTGCTCTAATTTTTCCCGGAATTGGTTATTCACTTCATAACGGTGACGGTGCCGCTCATAAATCACCTGTTCGCCATACAAATCACAAGACTTGCTGATCTCTCCGATCTTAACGGGAGAAATGCCTAACCGCATCGTCCCCCCCTTATCCTCTATATCCTTTTGCTCAGGAAGCAAATCAATGACTGGGAATTCCGTGTCAAGATCAAACTCTGAGCTGTTGGCATGATTCATGCCACATACATTGCGGGCAAATTCAATGACGGCACATTGCATGCCTAAACAAATTCCCAAGAAGGGTATTTTGTTTTCCCGGGCATAACGAATGGCTTCAATTTTCCCCTCGATGCCTCGGTTTCCAAATCCGCCAGGAACTAGAATTCCGTCTACTCCATGAAGATAATCCTCTGGTGAGCACTTCTCAATTTCTTCAGAGTTCACCCAACGAATAGTAACTTTGGTGTCCATTTCCACCCCAGCATGACGCAGCGCTTCAGCCACACTTAGATAAGCGTCAGGCAAAGCCACATATTTTCCCACAATGGCAATTTCCACCTTTTTGGTGGGAGATTTAATCTTTTCCACCATTTCACGCCACTCAGTCATATCCGCCGGCGGAGCTTCCAGCCCTAAATGGTGCAGGACAATATCATCAAGCCCCTCGGCTTGTAAAGTCAAAGGTACTTCATAAATCGTCGGTGCATCTACCGTATTAATAATAGCCTTCCTGTCAATATCGCAAAGGAGAGCCAGCTTTTCCTTCATATCTTCGGAAATCGCCTGCTCAGAGCGGCAGACAATAATGTTCGGCTGGATCCCGATCCCCCGCAATTCCTTCACTGAATGCTGGGTAGGTTTGGTCTTTAACTCTCCTGAGGCAGCAAGGTAGGGCACAAGGGTAACATGAATATAGATCACATTCTCCCTGCCGATATCGCCGCGAATCTGACGAATGGCCTCCAAAAAAGGTAGTGATTCCATATCGCCCACAGTGCCGCCAATTTCTGTAATGACCACATCTGGATGGCTCTCTCTGGCAATACGATAAACCCGTTCTTTAATTTCATTCGTAATGTGGGGAATGACCTGAACCGTCCCTCCCAGGAAATCGCCTTTTCTCTCTTTGCTGATAACAGACCAATAAATTTTTCCTGTGGTAACATTGCTGCTCTTGGAGAGAGGAACATCAATAAAACGTTCATAATGTCCCAAATCCAAATCCGTTTCCGCACCATCATCAGTCACGAACACTTCTCCATGCTGATAAGGACTCATCGTTCCAGGATCAAAATTAATGTAAGGATCAAACTTTTGGATTTCCACCTTAAACCCACGACTTTTCAGCAGGCGACCCAAGGAAGCAGCTGTAATCCCCTTCCCTAAAGAAGACACCACCCCGCCAGTTACAAAAATAAACTTTGTCATACCTAAACTTCCCCTTCCTAGACTTACCGCTTCCCACTAACCTTTCATAAAATTCAAGCAAATCCGGCTCGCTCATACTCAGGTCATTTCCGGTCCGCATTACATAAAAAAAGCTAGTCCGGTTTAAACGCACTAGCTTTATTTTCCTCACTTCAATTTATTCTAGCCCACTCATACAGGCTTGTCAAGGAAGGGTTAAGGCAATATTAAAATCTACCATGATTCTTGATGAAGTTCTCCCTCATCAAACGAGTCCACATCCTCTTGTTCTTCCTCATACTCATTTATTTCCAAATCGCTCTCTTCGATATCCCCTTCTGGTTCGGCAATTTTCACTTTACCATTATTGGCACTGGCTTTATTTAACAAAGAGACTCCCGCCGACCGTCTGTTTCCTTTTGCTGGAAGCCAAGCCTTCAACGCCCATTCGCCTTGCCCTACATAGATAAATCGTGTATCAAGATTAATAGTTGTGAGAATCATTGATATTCGAGCCGGAGAGACTGGGGAGTCCATTTGATTCAGAACCTCAGTAATTAAGCTCTGATAATTCATCGGGCGTCCGTTCAATTCCAAAACTTTGTACACCAAATCCGCTTCATTCGCTATCGGTTTGTAGTTTAAAGAGTGGGGCAAAAAATCACCGCCCTCCAGTAATTTTATGCCTAAGTATATTCGACTTCGCCCTAAAAATTTCCTGCAATGTTAAAAAATTTTTCTTGATACTTTTACATTCTTTCCGGTGCTGTCACCCCGATAATTCCCAGCACATTGGCTATTACTTGTTTTGTTGACCGCACCAAAGCAAGGCGCGATTTTCTCAGACCTTCATCCTCTACCAAAACCCTCTGACTATTATAAAAGGTATGGAAAAGAGAGGCCAGATCAAGTACATAGCGAGCTAATCGGTGCGGTTCCTGAGTACGGGCTGCCAAACCGATCTCCCCGGGATAATCGGCCAGTTTCTTCAGCAAAGATTCTTCTTCCCTACTGGTTAATAGACTCAACTCGTCATGATTGGGTAGATCCAGGTCCAGACCATTATCCTGAGCCTGGCGCAGAATGCTGCAAAGACGAGCATGAGCATACTGGACATAATAGACAGGGTTGTCCGAAGACTGTGACTTAGCCAAGTCTAAATCAAATTCTACCGTTGAATCAGGGTCACGAAGAATAAAGAAGAAACGGGCGGCATCTTTTCCTACCTCATCAATTAGCTCCCTCAAGGTGATATAGCGTCCTGACCGCTTAGACATGCGCACTATTTCACCGTCCTGGATCAGTCTGACCAACTGCATCAGAATGACCTGAAGGGCATCAGGATTATAGTCCAGAGCCTGCATTGCCCCTTTCATTCTTGCCACATGTCCATGATGGTCGGCACCCCAAATATTAATAACCCAATCAAATCCCCGGTCAAATTTATTTTTATGATACGCAATATCTCCGGCAAAATAGGTCGGGGTACCGTTGTTCCTTACCAAAACTTCATCTTTTTCATCGCCTAAAACAGTAGACTTAAGCCAAAGAGCTCCATCCTTCTCGTAAATATAGTTTTTTTGCTCCAGCACCTCAATCGTTTTTTGTACTGCTCCTGAATCGTGAAGCGATTGCTCACTGAACCACACATCATATTCTACACCGAAATCCATAAGTGTTTCTTTGATAGCAGTAAGCTTCTCGTCCAAAGCATAGCGCACTAAGAATTCTCGACGCAGCTCAGACTCCATATTCAGGTATTTGTTCCCGACCTTTTCAATCAGTCCTTTTACAGTATCAATCAAATCTTCACCATGATAACCGTTTTCCGGAAACTCTACCGTCTGTCCAAAGGCCTCCAAATAACGAGCCTCTAAAGACAAACCAAAATTATAAATTTGATTTCCGGCATCATTAATATAAAACTCCCTGCTAACTTCATAGCCTGCCCGCTCCAAAAGGGCAGCAAGACTGTCTCCCAATGCCGCTCCCCGCGCATTGCCCATATGCAGGAGGCCAGTCGGGTTAGCACTGACAAACTCCACTTGAACCTTCTTCCCTTGCCCGAGATTAACCCGTCCATAATCCTTCCCTTGTTCCACTATCTCCGGAATTACGCCTGTAAGCCACTCTGAATTAAGATATAAATTGATAAACCCCGGACCGGCAATCTCCGCCTTTTCAATCCAGGTTTTATCCTTCTGCAGATGTTTTAGCAAAATCTCCGCAATTTCCCGAGGAGCGCGGCGGGCTTGTTTTGTCAGCACCATCGCCAGATTTGTAGCCAGATCTCCGAACTGCCGCTCTCTCGGTTCCTCAATCACAAATGAAGGAATCTCCCCAAATTGGAGTTCTCCTGCCTCTTGAGCTGCTTGGGCTGCGGATATCATGGCTTGATGAATATTAGTTTTTATTTCTTCATAAAGACTCATCAGTGGGCCTCCTTAATTATTATCTCCATGCTGTTTCGGCTGATATTATTTCCTTCGATAAAAAGGTCATATTTTAGCCTAATACGTCCCTCATGCGCTGTCAAGTTATACTCTAAATTATGAGTAACAATCTTAATTTTCCAAACCCCATATGGCACTTTATATAAACCCTCAAACACCTTACCCGCTTCATACTCTAATTTATATTCCGGTTCTCCCCAGCGGTGTGTTGTTACTTTCTCGCCTTCGACACTGACCAGCGTCTTCACCTTGTCAGATTCCCCATTCGCCGGTTCTTCGTAGATCAGTTTAAACCGCCCTTCCGGTTGGGAAACCAGAGTTCCCGATGTAATATATTCAACGCAATCCTCCCGGCCATCAGGGAAATGCTGAATGCCCGTAACCTTAACTTGTGAATGGTATTCCACCTATCATTTCTATCCTTTCCAAATTTAATTCCTCTGAATGCTTTCTGCAGATTTTCTATACGATTTACTCTAACAATGAGTTTATCATAAAAGCGACGGCTGCAAAACTAGTACAGCGCTCGCTAAATAAGCAGTCACAAGGAATTAGCGAACGCTGTACTAGATGCGATAAGGGCTGCCCTACTGATTTCTCAGTTTGACAGCCCTTAATTGAATATACTGTTATTTCAGGTATTCCCCTCGCGGCGTCTGAATAATCCGGTCTATTTTTTCTTCATTTCCGTTAATTGCATTAATATAGATCAAATATTCTTCCTGGTTGCGGACACCACGGAATTCATAGCACAACACCTCTTTATTGTTGGGCACTGACACAACCGCCAGGCGGTTCTCTTTTATTTCAAATCCTGACCTCAACTTACTGCGGGCCTGATCCAGCGATAATCCTTTATTCAAATTACGCTTCTGATGGAATGCATAATAAGGTGTCGCATCCAGTCCCAACAATTGCCCATTATCAGTTCCGATGACCAGCCTTACTTTATCGGGATAAATTCTTATGCCACTCTCCTCCGCTACAGCCTCCACATTGACATAAGAGCCAAAGTCCTCCGTAGAGGTAATTACTAAACCCCAGCCCAAACTTTGGAGAATCGCACCTGCCTGCTTCTTCACTGCAGCTAAATCCATAGTCCGGATTTGCGATGGACGTTGATCCCGATAAATGACGACCGCTCCGCCCTGCCGACTGATCTCCAAATAGGCCTCCTTATAGTTCCAGGCAAATCCGCCCAGGTCTCCCTGAGTTTCGCCTGCAAACTCCGGATTAGCTCCAGCATATCCAACCTTGGTTAAAAATTCCTGAGCAATTTTTTGGGCCTGCTGCTGATTTACCGATCCTTGAGGCAATCCTAATGGCTTTCCTACTGTGCGTGAGGAATATTCGCCTTCGTAGGTAAACGGAGGCAGTTTCTGTAAGCTGGCATCCAATTGGTCCAATCCGGAACGCACCGATTTAGCGGAAGCTTCCTGACCTTCTGCCGTGGCATTGGCCACTTTAGGGCCGTCGAAACCCAACCGTTGCCACAATGAAGGTTTTTCATCCAGCCAGCTTAAATTTTCCGCTGCTGTTCTGGCCGCCAGGCTTTGGACTGTTGTATTGACACTTTGCATTGTAGTACGTAATGTTGTCAACGATTTCTCATCTTCCGGTGTAACGGCCCCTTTATCCGCTGTTTTTTGCGCTACTAAACCGGTAAACTCCCCAGTCTGGGTAAGGAACTGTCCAATATAACTCAAACCGGCCTGTTCGGCAGGCAGCTGGGCTAAATCTGATGCCGCCGAACTGCTGAGAGTGGCGATTTTGCTTAAGTATAAAACTCTTTGTGATGAAGAATTGGCCACATCCTGTTTAACCATATCTGTCTCCAATTGATCCAACTGGCTGGCAAATTCCGCAAAAGCCCGCCTGTTACTGTTTTCCACCGTCAGCTTATATTCTTGGAGAGAGCGATAGCTAATAATTCCCCAAGTCAAAGCGGCAACTAGGCTCACCCCTAAAATACCAATCCAGATATTTTTTCCGTTTTTAACCATTGATTCACCCCCTTATTTCGTAAAAATATGATTGCCAATTTTAACAATCTGAGGTCTGGACCAAATATATTTATTGGATGTTTTTGCCGGATTGAAAAAGAAAAGGGCTCCTTTCGACGGATCCGATCCGCTTGCCGCCTCCCTGGCAGCTTTAATGGCACTGGAAGATGGGGCCAGATTGATTTGCCCGTCGTCAACACTGGAAAATGCTCTTGGCTGATAAATAATGCCAGCAATTGTTTTAGGAAACGCAGAGTCAACCAGTCGGTTATATATTACCGCCGCTACCGCTACCTGGCCCACATAGGGCTCTCCTCTGGCTTCAGCGTTGACGCAACGAGCCACGAGCATTATATCACTTTCCTTAGTCCCTACCTGCTGTCCCCCGGCGTTCGTCCCGCCTCCAGTCAATCTCTTTAACTCGCTGATCGTTTGAGTTCCGGCCAGCCCATCGACTCGCAGCCCATGTTCTTTTTGGAAAAGACGAACGGCGCTCTCTGTCTTGCTACCAAATTTACCATCAACAGAACCTAGTTGATACCCCAACTGTGTTAAGCGAGTCTGCAATTCTTTAACTTCCGGCCCATTGCTGCCCCGCCCTAATAGTCGATCCCCTAATGCACCAAATGCCAGGCCGCTTATTATTGCCAAAGCAACAATGATGCTGACCCCGCCTATCCATATTTTTTTTCTCATCCGTGTAACCATAAATTCACCTCACTGAGATTTCTCCAGTTTAGTGTGGCGTGTTTTCTTTTAATTTATCCACTAAGTTTCTCGATCACAAAAGGAATCCCGCCTGAATTTGATTTTCTTTACCCCTATCGCCGAATCGTTTAAACTAGTGCCATCTTCACTAATATATTTTCTGAAAGAAGGT
>JAEWCM010000119.1 GCA_023390635.1 Bacillota bacterium | reverse complement strand
AAATTAACCATCGGTAAAGCATAGCAAGAGGCCACCACAAAACGGCAAAAGTAGGATAGACAAACCAGATGGAGTGAGGGGTGTAATAGAGGTTGATAAAAACCGTCAAGCCAATGATCAACAAGCTGCCGCAGAGGGAGAAGCCTAATTGAACGCCGGATTTTTTCCGCTTTTCGGTCTGCCTGCTGCCCCCTAATTCTTTACGGATATCTTCAATATCGCCGAAATCAACGATGGCCTTGTTGACGGCATCTTCCTCAGATTTTCCCTGTTCCATAAGATCCCAGACCTTTTCCTGGAGATTTTGCTTTATGTCGTCAACGATATTTTCTTTTTGCTTGCTGCGAGGAATTTTTTTAAATAATTCATCCACATACTCTTGAATGCTTTTCATTCCAAGTCCTCCATAAAAATATCGATCACGGTTTTTGTCTCCTGCCATTCGGCGATCTGCTCTTTTAAATAAGCTTTACCTAAGGTAGTAATGCGGTAATATCTTCGTTTGCCTCCGTGAGATACATCTCCAAAGTAGGATTCAATGATCTCTTTCTTTTCCAGACGCTGAAAAACAGCATAGAGAGAGGCTTCTTTGATCTGGAAACGGTCATGGGTACGCAGGCTGATTTCCTTGGATATTTCATAACCATAACGGTCTTTCTCATAGATCAGGCGCAAAATGATGGAATCCAGATGACCGCGAATAATATCGCTGCCAATCAAAGAATCACCTCCTTGTATATGAATGTTTCAGTAAATCTATAGTATCGTAAATTACTCTATCTGTCAAAGTAATGATTTAAAAAATAGCTTGAAAAGCTCAGGGATCAAACTTAAAACAGAAATAACAATTGTCAGGGTTCTTTTAACAGAAACTTAATAGAACTTTACTACAATAAAAGAAACAGAGAGGGGGAAAGCAGGATGATATCTGAAATCAACACGTTTTTATTTGATTTTGACGGGACAATTTTGGACAGCCGCAAGGCGATTGTTAATGTCTTTTACGAGCTTTTTCAAAAATATGGAGACAGACAGCTGACATATGAAATGGTAGACCAACAATTCGGGATTTCTTTTCGCAGCATTCTGGCCGGATTGAATAGTCATAAACAGGCAGAAATCGTGAGGGAATATTTTGAACTTCTTCCTGAGGAAGAAGAAAGGAGCGCCCGGCTTTTCCCGGGGATGAAGGAGAATATCTTTTATTTGAAGAATGAAGGATTTAATGTGGCTCTCGTGACGAATAAAGAGAAAATTCTAGTCATGAGAAGCCTGAAAAAATTTGAGATCTTCGATCTTTTTGATGTGATTGTTACCCTGGATGATGTGGAAAAGCCCAAACCTGAGGCAGAACCGATTGAGTTGGCTTTAAGGAGCATGAAAGCGCAAAAAGGGAAAAGTGTGATGATTGGAGATTCGGTTTTTGATGTAGAGGCGGCCAAAAACGCCGGAATTATGAGCTGTGTGATTGATTGGCAGAATAATTATCCACCCAAGGGTACTTTGCCTGATTTTCTTTTTGAGAACATCAATGATCTGATGATTAAATTTGCTAAATATAAAGCAATCTAGTACCGCGCTCTTTTAATAAGCTGTCATAACGCTGCAGTCTGGGGCTAGGCTGAGGGGCACAATTCCGCTTTCGGCAGATAGCGCCGTCCGTGGCGCTAACAGCCGCGCTTTGCATCCATGCTCCGCTTAACGCTGGAACTGTGCCCCATAGCCCTAATCTGAGGCGTGAAAGATCTGTACGAGAATTTAGAATGCTGCACGGCAGCGGATGAACGGAAAATTTACATGATCTTTAAGTAAAATTAACAAAACGCTAACATAAAAGCATTAAAATGAAAAAAATTTAAAGATTGGATGGAGGAGGAACTTTGGTGCGCGAGCAGGAAGAAGCAGTTCAAACAGCTGGAGCCATCTATATCGGGTCAAGTGCCTTGCAGATGAAAATCGGTGAAGCTCGTGAAGGAATGGTAAAGGAACTGGATATTTTAGAATATCCTTTGAATATAGGCCAGGATACCTTTTCTAGGGGGAAAATCAGCTTTGAAAAGGCGGAAAAAATAGGGGGAATCCTTAAGGGTTTTCTTAATCTGGCTGAGGATTATCAAATTAAAAAAATCTCAATGATTGGCACGATTGCGCTGAGAGACGCGGAGAACAAGCAATATATTCTCGATCAGATTAAAGTGAAAACGGGAGAAATGGTCCGGCTGCTCGATGATGCAGAAGAGAAGGAACTGATCTATAAAGAGATGCTTAAAGCCTTAGAAGCTGATAATGAGTTCAGCCGGGGAAAAGCTTTTATGACTTATATTGGAACAGGCAGCCTGGGGATCGCTTTATATGATCAGGGAATGGTGCCGTTTACACAAAATATCAGAATCGGCCCATTGAAGCTTAATGAAATTCTCGATCAAATTCAGACCCATGATGAACGTTCCAGCAATGTAGTGGAGGAATATCTCAGTACCTTTACTGATATATTAAAAAATAAATTACCGGACAAAAAGACGGAATATTTTATTGCTTCCGGGCAGGAGATGGATTTGATTGCCAAGCTTTGTCAGGCTGTTCCCCGAGGCCCATTCCTCATTATCGAAAGAGGGCGTTTTGACCGGTTGTATGAGGAAATAAAGAATTACAGCGACGAGCAGCTGGCCGAATCTTACGGAATCACGGTGGATGATGCGGAAATGCTTCTTCCGGCCATGAGTATTTACAAAACCCTTTTAGGGTTTACCGAGGCTAAGGTCATTATTAATTTGGCGGTTAATCTTCTGGATGCCTTGCTTTATCAGAGGCTTTTTCCCGTAAAATCCCGGATGATCGACGAGCGGTTTATGAAAAATACGGTGTTGTCTGCCCGGATTTTGGGGGAAAAATATAAATATAATAAGAATCATGCTCTGGCTGTGGAAAAATTTGCCCTGCAGATTTTTGATAAAACCATTCCCCTGCACGGCTTGGGTAATGAAGAAAGGCTGCTCCTGCAGGTCGCAGCCGTATTGCATGATGTTGGAAAGTACATTGACACAAAAGGGCATGCCCTTCATTCCTATTACATTATAAAGAACTCTGATATTACAGGTCTTAATGATCAGGAAGGGGAAATCGCCGGTCAAATCGCTTTATATCATGGCAAGTCGGTTCCTCATCATCGGGATGAGAATTATGGACGTTTGTTGCCGGAGCAAAAAGCCGTGGTTTCCAAACTGGTGGCGATTCTGCGCATTGCCGATGCTCTGGATCGGGGGCATAGCCAGAAATTCAGCACACTCAAGATCAATTTGAAAAAGGATCTGCTGATGATCAGCGGGAAGACCCAGGATGATATTCACACAGAAAAGTGGGCCTTCGAAAGGAAAGGCAGTTTTTTTGAAGAAGTATTCGGTATTAAAGCGGAGCTGCATAAACAAGATATTTGATTGAGGTGGAATGAATGATGGATCTCGATGATAGCAAATACTATATCAACCGGGAACTGAGCTGGCTTGAATTCAACAAAAGAGTGCTGGAGGAAGCTTTTGATAAGAGTTATCCTCTGCTGGAGCGAATAAAGTTTCTCGGTATCACAGCTTCCAATCTGGATGAATTCTTTATGATCAGGGTGGCTGCCTTGAAGGACCAGGTAGAAATCGGCTATAATAAACCCGATCCTTCCGGACTTACACCCGTAGAACAGCTCGTGGAAATCTCCCAGGAAGTACATAAGCAGGTAAAGAAGCAGTACAACTGTTTGACCCGTTCGCTTTTTCCTGCTTTGAAAAAGGAAAAGATCACCTTCAAAAAATATAAGGATCTGGATCAGAAACAAAAAGGCTTTATCCAGAACCGCTTTGAAAAGATGTACTATCCCGTCCTCACTCCTCTGGCTATCGATAAAAGCAGACCATTTCCTTTATTGGCCAATAAAAGCCTTAATTTGGCGGTACGGTTAAGATCGGCAGAAGAATGTTTTGCTGTGGTTCAGGTGCCTTCCGTCCTCCCCAGGATTATTGAACTTCCTGCTGATGAAGGGCGACAGTTTATCTTTTTGGAGGATGTGCTGATTGCTTCCATCGATAAGCTCTTTTCCGGCTATGAGGTCAAAGCGGTATTTCCTTTTTGTATTACCCGCAATGCAGATTTGGACATTGATGAAGAAGATGCTCAGGATTTACTGAAGGAAATTGAAGAATCGATTGCCAACCGCAAATGGGGAGCGCCCGTCCGACTGGAGATGGAGAAAGACAGTGATAAAGTGCTGCGCCGCTTCCTGGTGGAAATGCTGGATATGGAAGAGGTAGATATCTATGAGGTGAGCAGCCATCTCGATTTAACGGCCTGGTCCTACTTCTCTTCTCTGGATGGCTTTGAAAGCCTGAAATTTAAGCCCTTGATCGGGAAAAGCAGTCAGGATTTCTGGAATCAGGATGATATTTTTACGGCTATCCGGGAAAAAGATCGAATTGTCCATCATCCGTATGAATCTTTCCAGAGTGTGGTAGACTTCATCCGCCAGGCTTCGGAAGACCCCAAGGTAATGGCTATCAAGCAAACCCTTTACCGGGTCGGCGGCAATTCGCCCATTATCCAGGCTTTGATTCAGGCGGCTAAAAATGGAAAACAGGTCACCGTGCTTTTGGAATTGAAAGCCAGGTTTGAAGAAGCTAAAAATATTAATTGGGCCAGAACATTGGAGCGGGCCGGTTGTCATGTGGTCTACGGACTGGTTGGATTAAAGATTCATGCCAAAGTAGCTTTGGTGGTGAGAAAAGAAGAGGATGGAATTCACCGGTATGTTCATCTGGGAACGGGAAATTATAATGAACAGACCGCTAAGCTCTATACAGATTTAGGGATGTTTACCGCCAGGGAATCCATTGGCTCAGATATCTCCGCTTTTTTCAATTTTCTTACCGGTTACACCAAAGCACCTCTTTGGGGCAAGATAGAAGCCTCTCCCGTGTCTCTGCGCCAGTTCCTGCACCGGATGATTGATTATGAGATGGAGCAGGCGGAAAAGGGCGGCTCAGGAAAAATTATTGCCAAAATGAACTCTTTGGTGGATACAGAGATTATTAAACGACTTTATGAGGCTTCCCAAAAAGGAGTCGAGATTCATTTGATCGTGCGGGGCATCTGCTGTCTCCACTCCGGTATCCCGGGCGTGAGTGAGAATATCCGGGTAACCAGCATTGTCGGCCGTTTATTGGAGCATAGCAGAATATTTTACTTCTTTCATGGCGGGGATGAAAAGCTTTATTTGTCCAGCGCAGACTGGATGCCCAGAAATCTGGACCGGAGGGTGGAGATTGCCTTTCCGGTAGAGCAGGAAGAGGCAAAAAAGAAGGTCATGAAGGTTCTGGAGCTGGCTTTAAATGATACGGTAAAAGTAAGAGTCCAGCGCAAGGACGGCAAATATTCCCCCTTGGACAAGCGGGGCAAGGAATTGATTCATTCCCAGCAAATCTTAATGGCCCAGAAAGAAAATGGGTAAAAAGCAGGTGGTTGATTGGAAAAGGTCGCAGTCATCGATATCGGATCAAACTCCATAAGATTGGTAGTTTTTGAAGTGTCGTCCAAAGGATTTAACGTGATTGATGAAATGAAAGCAACTGTTCGCCTGGGAGACGGATTAGGAGCGGATGGAAGATTGCAGGCGGCCAGTATGGATAAGGCAATTGAGGCTTTAAAGCGTTTTGCGGTGGTGTCTCATGTCTATGGCGCAAGTGTTTCCGCCGTGGCTACCGCTGCCAGCCGTAAAGCGGTTAACGGACTGGAATTTATGGAGCGGATAAAGAGCGAAACTGGCATTGAGGTACGCTTGATCAAAGGGGAAGAAGAGGCTGAGCTGGATTATCTGGGAGCAATTCACAGCCTTGACATTAATGATGGCTTAATGATGGATATCGGAGGAGGAAGCACCGAGCTGGTGCTGATCCGGGAACGTCAGGCAGTGCAGCGTATCAGCCTGCCCTTTGGATCGCTGGATCTGGCCCGCCGCTTTGAATTGGTGCAAACCGTCTCCCCGGAAAAGGCCGAAGAGCTGGTGAAGTTTTTAAAACAAAGTTTTGCCGAAATACCCTGGCTCAAGGGGTGCGGCAAGGGACCTTTAATTGGCATCGGCGGAGTGATTCGCAATATAGGTAAAATTGACCGTAAAAAAAAGCAATACCCGTTGGATCTGGCCCACGGATATGTGATGAATTATGATGATGTACGACAAATGTATGATTTCGTTGAGGGTAAAAATCTGGCGGAAAGAAAGTTGATTGAGGGATTGGCCAGTGAACGGGCCGATATTTTTGTGGGAGCGAATGCCGCAGTAAAAATCCTCATGGAGTATACCAAGACGGAAGAGCTGCTGATCAGTGGTTATGGCATCAGGGAAGGGGTCATCTACCAGAGAATTTTAGAAAAATATAAGCTGAACGATGTTTTGGACGATTCTTTGGAAAACCTGATGGATCTGTATCAGGTAAATTACCGGCATGCCTTTCACGTTTACCATCTATACAGTCAACTTTTTGCACAGCTGCAAAAGCTGCATGGCATAGAGGAGAATTTTACCAAGATCAATAAAGCAGCGGCCCTGTTGCACGATATTGGATTGGCGATCCGTTTCTATGATCATCATGAACACACTTACTACTTAATCCTTAACGCAGGGTTGGTCGGCCTTTCTCATCGGGAACTGGTGTTAAGCGCTCATATAGCCGCCTCTCACCGCCTCAAGAAATTTAAGCTGGCAACGGACGAGTATAAAATGATTTTGAAAAAAGAAGAGAAATTGCTGATCCGTAAAGCCGGCATTCTCCTGCAACTGGCCAACAGTTTGGATCGGAGCCTGATCGGAAAGATCAGTGCAGTGAATTGCGATATTAAGGAAGATAAGGTGATCATCAAAACCGTATCCGATGAAAGCTGTTTATTAGAAATCTCTGAAGCGATGCAAGCAGCAGCCGTGTTTGAAAAGATTTTCAATAAAAGTTTGCAGATAGTATAAGACTTTTTTTAGGCTTAGAAGAAGGCCAAGCAATGAATGACACTCCGCTGTCGCAAACTGGCGTTAAACGCTCATCTCCGGTCATTCATTGCTTAGCCTGATCTTAAGCGAAACTATGGTCATCTCTCTGAAGCATCACTTACAGCGTTAAAAAAACACTTTGATGGGTCAACCCAATCAAAGTGTTTTTAGGAGGTATCTATGAACAAGTACATTAAATTAATTGCCTACAGTGTCTTGGCAATTTTTATTTTGAGCTTGGTGGGCTGTAATGATAAAGAGAAACCTGCTCCAGAAGCAATATATTTAGCTCCTGAAAGTGGGGGGCAGTTTACTAAAGAGGAACTCAGTAAATATCCGGAAGTAATTAAGGTTACCAGTTCTAATGACTTAAAAAAGTCAGTTACTAAAAATACAGCTATTTGGATTGATAAAGATTCAATAAATTTAATCGATATAAAATGGCTGCAGAAAGAAGCTCAAGATAAGATTCCCATTGCACTCATTGGCTATAATAATGCTTTATATTCTTTTAGAGATACGTTTAATCTTTTTGGTATTCAAGGTCCTTATGTCGATTGGACCCAACAGAAGTTGGAGCCAGGTTTTAGTGTGGGAATGGCAAGAGAAAATAATAATTTTATGAAAGGTTATAACTCAACTCCGGATATAAAACAAATATTATCGATAACTAATATGCTTCTTGAAGGTAAGTCTCCAACGTAGATAACAGATTTGAAGTGCGCATTATTGATCACTGCTGGTGCTGCCGTTGCTGTCAGCACTTTCTTCACTTTCATCACTGTCAGCGTTGATGAACTTTTTTAGCAGATTATGATTTAAGATATCATCGCTGTAACTAAGCTCCAGTAGGGTCTTGTCTTTTTGGGCAAGCATGGCCTCCGTGGGGGAGATTGCTTTTCCAGTAGTCATATCATAGTAGGTATCGCTGGAAGCTACATAAAAGGTGTGTCCGTCTGTATAGGAACCGTTGCGGAAGGAGACCACATTGGTTTTAGCATTGATCAGGTCTGTTCCGAACATATACTTCCGATCCAGCCCGAAAAGGTTGGCCAGGGTGGGGTAGAGATCAATTTGCCCGGCTGGAATGCTGTTGACACTTTGGATGGCATCGCCGGGAAAGTGAATGAGGAGAGGAACCTTTTGCAGGCGGCTCCAATCCAGATCGGTGGGATTTTCTATGCCCTCAAATTGGAAGAGCTGGTCCGCTTCTTCCTTGGGGATAGCATAATGATCGCCGTACAGCACAACGATGGAGTTATCCAGGACGCCGCTTTTCTCCAACTGGTCCAGAAACATGCCGATTTGAGCATCAGTATAATGGATCCCGTTTAAATAGTCTCCCAGCAGGGTGCCTTGATAGCTGCCCACGTCGAGATCGCTGTTGTAGCCTTCCTGGTCGTCATAGGGATAGTGACTGCTGAGGGTGATGAGGAAGGCATAGTAAGGCTGTTCAAAGCTTTGCATCTTAATAAGGCTTTGTTCAAAAAATGATTTATCACTCAGCCCCAGCCCGACTTTATCTCCGGCAGTATATGAGGTGCCGGCATAGTACTCACTGAATTCTTCAGCCTTGTACATAACACTTCTGTTCCAGAAACCTTCCTGATACCCATTGAGGGCCACGGTATTATACCCCAGATCATTAAACTGCTTGGGAGTCGAATTCAAGGTGTCTCCCGGATAGATATAGTAGGCCGCTCCCGTAGCCGCTGGATAGAGGGAATTCAGCGATAGAAATTCCGCATCTGATGTGTTGCCGGAAGCTACCTGATAATAATAGTTATTAAAGTAAAGGCTTTTATCAATCCAACGGTTCAAATTAGGCGTGATTTCTTTGCCGTTAATTTCTTTGCCGATCACAAATTCCTGCAAAGCCTCAACCTGAATGACAATCAGATTCTTGCCTTTTCCTTCACCGCTCAGCACGGTGCCTTCAGGCGTGTTTTTCTGCTCAAGGTATGATTCTATCTCGGCAGTTCTTTCGGCGGAAATGGGCTTGATATTGGATATCTTAGTGGAGACCACGTTGTATGCGTCTAAGAGATGGAAGTTAACACATCCCAGCATTTTATCCACATAAATCCGGTTATACATGGTGGAGATGAGACGAGGCTGATCGACGGAAAGAGCATAAATGCGGTGGGCATCAAAGCCCACACTCAGGCAAAAAAGAATCAGGAAAAAGGCCAGTCTGGATTTAAAGCCGAGTTGAGGTCTGTCGACCTTCCGTCTGTAAATCCTGAGCAGAGGATAGGTTAAAAGGCAATCGGCAAGATAGAGCAGATCAGTGGGAGAAAAAAGGCTTTTTACGCTTGACGATACTCCGCTCAGCATAACGCCGTTTCTGACCACTGAGATGGAGATAACGTCTTTAAAGTAGCGATAGTAAACTGTATCGGCAATAATGATCAGGCTCATGACAGCGTTGAAGATATATAAGAATCTCGTTCGGCCTTTATTTTTCATTAGTAAGGATAAACTACTGACAATGGCGACTGAAGCAAGCACAGGAGGAACAATTAAGCTGAGGCTAAAATAATCAGGGGAAACGGTATGCTCATAGAATACGGCTTTCAAGGTAATAGCGACGATAATATAAAAGATATCGAGATTGTTCAAAAATAGCTTTTTGAAATTCATGATTACCTCCGTGACTGATATACAGAAATTAAATGGTTGATGATTTTTCCTGGATGATAAGTCAGGCAAATTTACACTACAATATAATAAGCTTAACATAGATTTTACATTATTAGGGCCTGAGTTAAACAAACGCAATAATGTAAATATTCTGATACTCAGCATGGCGCTGGTTGAGAAAATATAAGAAAAGTGTTGACATTAACGCTGCGTCAAAGTTTATAGTAAAGCTGCAAGGAGGTTGAGTCATGGAATACACAGTGCAGAAACTCAGTCGGTTGGCAGGAATCTCTGCCAGAACACTTCGATATTATGACGAAATTGGAATTCTCCGGCCGGCCAGAATCAATTCGTCAGGTTACCGGGTGTATGGGAGCAAAGAGATAGACAGGCTGCAGCAAATTTTGTTCTATCGGGAATTGGAGATCAGTCTGGAAAAGATCAAACAGATCCTCGCCGATCCGGCCTTTGACCGGGAAGAAGCACTGCGTCAACATCGTCAGCACCTTCTGGCTAAGCGTGCCCAAATTGATTTATTAATTGAAAATCTTGATAAGACCTTGACAGAAACCAAAGGGGGAAGAAAAATGAGTGCCGAAGAGAAATTTGCAGGCTTTAAAGAAAAAATGATTGCAGAAAATGAAGAAAAATACGGTAAAGAGATTCGGGAAAAATACGGTGATCAGGAAGTGGAGGCATCCTATCAAAAGCTGAAAAGCATGACAGAAGAGCAATATGCCGAGGCGGAGAGACTAGGGCAGGAAGTGCTTGATGTTCTCAAAGCAGCCTTTGCCACAGGCGATCCAGCCGGGGAACTGGCTCAGAAAGCAGCAGATTTGCACCGCCGGTGGCTGACTCTTTATTGGCCGAGCTACACTAAAGAGGCCCACGCCGGGGTGGCTCAGATGTACGTGGATGATGAGCGGTTTAAAGCTTATTATGATAAAGAACAGCCGGGTATGGCTGCCTTTCTGCGAGATGCCGTTCATATCTACACCGGCATGAAAGCCTGAATTGTAACGTCGGGCAAGTGACAGAGGGAGAACGGAAAAATTCGGAAGAATTATGGAAGAGATTTGGAGAAAATGCAGGATTGGCATGTTCAATCTAGAATAAGTCATTTAATCTGAGTCTATGATACTTTCAGATTAAATTTAAAACTGGAGATGATTGAAATGCCGGCCTTTGCAAATCCTTTTCAGGGAAATGTGGAAAGAAAACTCACCAAGGAAGAGCTGATTCAGGCGATTCGGCTGGATATTGCCGGGGAACTTGAGGCCATCTATGTTTATGACTCTCACGTTTTAGCCACCGACGATCCGGTAGCAAAGAAAGTGATTGCCGATATCCGGGATGAGGAAAAAGCCCATATTGGTGAACTGATGACTCTTCTCAGACATCTTGACCCTAAAGAGGCCGAACTGTTCGCTTCCGGAGAGGAAGAAGTTAAAGAAATGCTGGAAGAACTGGGGATAAAATAAAGCGGAATAAGATTTAGAAGGATGCAGGGAAGCGCAAGGCTCGCTTCTCTGCATCCTTCTTTTTATTTTTCGGAATTGATGTCTAATGTCTGTATTATAAAAATTCACGTTTCCTGAAAATATTTCTCAATTATCTTTTCAGCCAGCTTTTTATGAGCGTCCGCCTGTGCTGCCAGCATAATAACAATCAGAAATAACTCGGCTTTTTCTTTGCCTTCTTTGCCAAGAGCCCCTGTTTTCGCTTTGATCGTACCTAACTTGTCAATCAGCTCGTCAGAAAAAGAAGCCAATTCGATGTTCTTAACCTCAAGAAATGTTTCGTAGATGTCTTCAAGGGGAATCATATCGTCTTCCGGTGTGGCGATGTTGTTGAGCACAGGACTGAACAAACTTTTGATCTCTTTAATCGATAAAATATTTTTCAGATAATAGACCAGGATTAGCATAATGACATGTCTTTTATTGTATTTTTTATTGACTGGAGGCATTACAATTCCGGCTTTTGTATAATTGTTGATCATTGTTTTGGTCAGGACTTTATCCTCGGTATGCTCTTTATGGCCTTCAAGCCTGCTTCCGATAAAAGTGGTCAGCTGCTCCATATAAAGTTCAATATCCGGAATCTCGGAAAGCTTGATATCTTCAGTCAGAGAAAGTTCGTTAATTAATTGTGCTAAAGCCTTTTCACTATATTCCATTATAAAAGTCACCTCAGCACGTATTATAAGGCATGGATGACCATTTCACAAGATATGATTAACCTCTATATACAGTTTTTAAAGCTACGATACGACCGACTGAGAAAATAGAAGATAAGGAAAGTAAAATGAAGCAGAACGCATATGGTTTTCAATACCTTGTGTTGAGGCATTTCCAACCTTATGATATATTATAAGTAGCGAGATGCTTAACAAGTGCATTGTAAAGGAGGTTGGAAAGACCTTTCAGTCCATTTTGGAAAGTACATGTGACGATTCGGTTTGTGATGAAAGGAGCATGCTGCAATGAGTTTGTTCAAAAGAGTTAGTGACAATATCCGGGCCAATCTTAATTCTCTGCTGGATAAGACCGAGGATCCGGAAAAACTCCTGGACCAGTATTTACGGGATATGGAAGAGGATATCGCCGATGCCGAGTCTGCTGTAGCCAGGCAGCTGGCTGTCGCCAGAAAGTTTAAAGCCCAGCTGGACGACGCCCTTGCCATGGCGCAAAAGCGTGAGAGCCAAGCGGTGGAAGCCTTGAAAAAAGACCGGGAAGACCTGGCACGTAAAGCCCTGGAGGATAAAAGAATTAAACAGGCCAAAGCCGAAGATTACCGACTGGAATATGAAAGCTGCCAGGCTGCTGCCGAACAGCTCAAGTCCCAGTTGCAGGAAATGAGAAACGAATATGAAAAGCTCCGGATCAAAAGAGACAACCTGGTAGCGAGAGCCCAATCAGCCAAGGCGCAGAAAGAAATCTACGGTATCCGGAGCGGCTTAGGCAAGGACAACGCTCGGCGTAATTTTGACCGGATGGAAGATAAAGTTCTTCGCTTGGAAGCGGAAGCTCAGGTAGCTGGAGATCTGGCAGCCATGAATCCAAGCCTGGATCAGGAACTGGAAGCGCTGGGAAGCGATCAAGCGGACATAGAAAAGGAATTGGCGGCGTTAAAGCAAAATATCCAAAAGGAAAAGTTAACGGAAGAAACGGAATAGCTCTGAGTAAAATCTCTGGGGAGGGGGGAGACGGTCATGCTCGAATTTTACTGGGTTTGTTTGCTCGGCGGGGCGTTGTTTGCCTTTATTACCATCATTTTTGGGGATGTTTTAGGCGATCTTCTCGG
>JAEWCM010000116.1 GCA_023390635.1 Bacillota bacterium | reverse complement strand
CCATAATCGTGACAAATGTTTTGACAAAGCCCTGAACTTTCTTTCGCCCGCTTCATGATATTTTCCACATGACTTTCCCTGAAGCGGAGATAATCATCCAGGTCGGTTAAGTACTCTTTTTCCTTTTGAACCGGGTTTTCGCTTTCATGATCATCTTGTTTGGGATCAGCCGTACCCTTCATTAAAGATTCGGAGCTAACTGGGGCAGGACGGTGCAATTCCAAAGTCTGATGAAACTTTGTTAAGGCTTCAAGCAGCACCCGGTAGTCTTCCCCGTCCTGCCGGTAGTTCTCCAGGAGGGTATCCAGCTTCGTTTCGGTCATTTACGCACCCATCCTTACTTTATTCGCCGCCTCCGCCCAGATTTCCTTAAAGGTTTGAAAGAACTCCAGTACAGCGTCCAGCAAAGCCGGATCTTTTTTTGTATTGGCCAGAATGGTCTGGCGGCGGTAAAAATCATAGAGCTGATACAGATTGGCGGCGATTTCCCCGCCCTGTTCCATATCCAAGGTGGTCATCAATTCAGTGAGGATATCCTGAACCTTACCTAAGTACTCATTCGCTCCGGCCAAATCCTTTTCAGCAAGGGCCCTTTGTCCCTGATGAAGAAATTTGATGCCCCCGTTAAACAGCATGAGGAGCAGCTTATCCGGAGTGGCCGTTTCCACCGAAGACTGTTTGTAAGTCGAATAAGGACTATTTGGTAAAGTATTTTGCATGAATTGATCCTCCTTGTGATTAAATAACCTTGTTAAATCTATTTCGTGCTGGTCTGGGATTTCATTGAATTAAGCATGGATGTCAGTGAAGAGCTCTGCTGAGAAAGGGCGCTTAAAGCTGTTTCCAAACGAGAAAATTTCAATTTGATCATATCTTCGTATGCAGTAGCCCGCTCTTCAAAATCGTCCAGACGATCCTGCAGATCTTTAAGCTGGCGTGTGTAACTGTCATTGGTTTTATCCAGTGTACCCTGGAATTTAACCATGGGATGGATATAATCCTCAAATACATTAGCTAAGCCAGTTTTCCCGGCAACATCCTCCGGATCAACTCCATTATACGCCGCTCCAAACAGATTAGCTACACTCTGAGTATTATTTGCGATGGCTTTTTGGAATTTGTCCGCATCAAAGGTCAGAGTAGCGTCTTTGCCGAAATTATCCGAGCTGGTGCTGATGCCTAAATCACTGAAAATTGTATATCCGCCCCCGGCATTTCCCCAAGTGCTTCCCATCAAAGTTCTCAGGTGCGATTCAATGTTTCTAAGGGTAGGATCGGCATATAAGGCACCAGCCGTCTCGCTCGCTTTATCATAGTTTGCTTTATCGGCAATGGATGTCATCAGCGAATTATACTTGTCAATGAATGCCTGGACGGCACTTTGAGCCACGGAAGTATCCTGTTCTACCGCCACTTTAATTGTTTTGGCCGGATCGGCGTCATTCAAATTCAAGGTAATACCTTGAATGGCAGTGGTGATAGTGTTGGAGCTATTGGTAATGGTCAGACCATTGACCACGATTTCAGCATCTGCGGCTGCTACGGTAATCCCGCCGGAAACAGAATCCAGCGGTGTATTTGGATCCCCATCAGGATCAATGATTTTTCCTGACCCATCCAGCGTAAATCCCAAAGCATTCAAGAATCCGTCAGCACCATCGGCAAAGCTAGGCATATTCGCCGTACCGGTGCTCGCAGCCGTCAAAGATAATCGATATTGACCATTGCCGGATCCATCGTTACCGATCTGAACTATGGATGCTTTCACAGCCGTTGTTCCTTTGTTGATACCATTTTGTATATCCTGCAGAGTAATATACCGGAGCGGATTACCATCTGCATCCTTAATCTCATTGCCATCTCCGTCTTTTGCTACAGCACCGGTCGCTTTTATCTCAATATTAGCGCCATTGATAGAAAAACTCCGATCGCCATAGCCAAGCCCCTCTATGCCCGTCTTGGTATCAGCAGCTGTCAATACCTTAGTTACAGCACTTTGTGCCTGAGCCAGCCGATTAATCTTAACAGTATAAGTCCCTGTTACTCCAGTCGTCCCACCTTTTGCATCAAGTAAATCTTTATTGCTGGAAGTAGCTTTTGTGGAAGTCCATGTTTCGGTTTTTTTCAGTGTCGCCAGTGTATTTTCCAGAGCGGATAAACGGGTTTTGATATCCTGCCAAGCACTTTGCTGGGTTTTGAGTGTTGTTTGCTGGGTCTTCATACTGGTCTCCGGCTGGCGGTACGAAGTCACCATCATATCAATAATGGAAGTAAAGTCATAGCCAGACAAACCGGGAATGGAATTTGAGCTCATTTTCTTTCCTCCTTCCTATGCTTTCTTGTCTACTAATATCCCGGTCATTTTACTGAAGGAAGCCAGCAGATCAAGAATCTTCTTTGGCGGAATTTCATTAAGCACTTCGCCGGTATCTTTATCTACAATTTTAACCATTACCCGGTGAGTAGCTTCATGAATGCTGACTTCCCAGCGCTTTTCAATAATCCCCATCAAGCGGTTAAGCTTCTCCGCCGCCTTTTCCACTTCTTCACGGGGTACCTCTTCCCTCGCAGAAGGAGTCTCTTCTTTTCGCTCCACAACAGGGCGAGGAGCTTCCTGTGAACGTTCCAGTTTTTGACCGGAGAATGTATCTATTGGCAAAACCGTTGTCTGTACATTGGGCTGTACAGGGTTTATCATACACATTCACTCCTCTCGGCATATCGAACTATTGTCATGACCTAAAGCTGCCTTTCAAGCTCCCATCATTTAGAATTGAAGCCGACCAGCCAAAGGCCGACCGGCTTCAATTAGATTTAAGACTAAGAATAGGCTAGCTGTTTAAAATCAACCCAAAAGTTTGAGAATGCCTTGAGGATTTTGGTTAGCCTGAGCCAGCATAGCCACACCAGCCTGGCTGAGGATCTGATTCTTAGTGAACGCGGACATTTCAGCAGCCATGTCTACGTCACGGATTGTAGATTCAGAAGAAGTGAGGTTTTCAGAAGCTACGTTCAAGTTAGCAATGGTGTGCTCCAAACGGTTCTGCATAGCACCCAGCTTAGAACGTTGTGCAGATACCTGCTGAATGGCGTTATCAACATCAGTAATGAAAGATTCTGCGTCAGAGCTGACACCGCTAATGCTAGTCGCCGTAGCACTTTCAGTAGAGTCACTAGCAATTCCCAATGTGAAGGCATCCATTGAATTCAATTCAATAGATACTGTCTGGCCGCTGTTTGCACCAATGTGGAATGACAATTCACTGCCGCTACCGCTGAAATTACCGGTAAACAGCTTCATGGTATTGAATTCTGTTGTGTTGGCAATCCGGTTAACTTCCTTGGCTAAAGCATTCAATTCTTCCTGAATCTTGGCACGATCGCCGCCTGCACCGCTGGTGTTTGTTCCGTTGGAAGCCTCAACAGCAAGCTCTCTCATTCTTTGGAGAATGGAGTGAGTTTCATTCAAAGCACCTTCAGCCGTTTGAATCAAAGAAATGCCATTCTGAGCATTCTTAACAGCCTGATTCAGACCTCTGATCTGACCGCGCATTTTTTCGGAAATAGCAAGGCCTGCAGCGTCATCAGAAGCACGGTTGATGCGATAACCGGAAGACAGCTTTTCCAAAGATTTTTGGATAGCATTGTTGGAAATACCTAAGTTTCTCTGAGCATTCAAGCTCGCCATGTTAGTATTGATAATCATATTCTTTTCCCTCCATGTGTTTTAAATTAGCCCCACATCCGTGTGAAGCTATGTATATGAGTCCCCTGCCGGCATTAGGGTTTACTCTTACATCTTAATTATCGAAATTTATATTAAAGAATAAACTTTATATTCAGGTGATTCAATGCAAATACTTTCGGTTATCTTTATTTTTCTCTTTTTTTCTCCTTGTTTTATCTTCAAAAAATAAAACAAATTTTTCTTCGAACCCTCTACTCATTTAATACTATATCCCAGCTCACACGTGTTCCCTTCTCTACTTCCCGATTGACTCTCTTTCCCAACAGAAGATCATAGTACCTGGGCGCTAAACCATCTCCCGGACGGATAATGCGTAAATTCTCCGCTGTCAGCACATCGCCTGCTTTCATATCTTGCCCGATATAAAGGGAACGGCGATGTTTTAATGATACCTTCTCCATGTCTGTCGGTCCATAGCTGATCTGCCCCAAAGCCAGCCATGCTTTCTGAGTTTCTTCCACCAACACCTTCATTTCAGCCGGCTCCATCGAAAAAACCGAATCCACCCCACCATCAGCACGGGCTAGAGTGAAATGTTTTTCAATCACAGTCGCTCCCAAAGCCACAGCCGCTGCAGCTACCCCAATGCCCATGGTATGATCCGATAGGCCCACTTGGCAATTAAATAATTTCTCTATATGAGGTAGGGTCAGAAGGTTAACGCTGTCCGGGGCGGCAGGATAGGTGCTGGTACATTTAAGTAAAATTATGTCGCGGCACCCGTTTTCTCTGGCTGTGGTGACCAGTTCATCCAACTCAGCCGCCGTAGCCATTCCGGTAGAGACAATCATCGGTTTTCCTGTAGAGGCCACCTTCTTGATTAATGGTAGATCATTGTTTTCGAAGGAGGCTATTTTATACATAGGAACATCTAAAGTTTCAAGGAAATCCACCGCAGAAAAGTCAAAAGGGGTGCTGAAGGGAATGATGTCTAGCTCCCGGCAACGGTCGAAAATTGGCTTGTGCCACTCCCAGGGTGTATAAGCCTGCTGATAAAGTTTATAAAGGGAGTTACCCCGCCAGAGATTAGCGGGATCATCAATAAAGAAATCCCCATTATCGATGTCCAATGTCATGGTATCCGCAGTATACGTCTGAAGCTTCAGGGCATGGACTCCAGCTTGAGCCGCCGCTTCGACGATTTTCAAAGCCCGTTCCAAGGAATGATTGTGATTGCCGGACATTTCAGCAATGATAAAAGGAGGAAAGCTTTTACCAATACTTCTTTTAGATATTTCAATTATAGAGCTCATTCTCTTGCCTCCCTATTTATTTAGTTGGCTATTTAATGAAAAGCGCCAACTATCTTTGCACATATCACTAAGGCTTCTAAGAGGTGTCCATTTTAAAATTTTTTCAGCCTTTTTTACGTCTGCATAACAAGATGGAATATCTCCATCGCGGCGTGAGACAAATTTTTTGGGGATGCTTTTCCCAGTTGCATCTTCAAATGCCTTTAATAGTTCAAGCACACTTGTTCCACGTCCTGTCCCCAAATTAATTATGTCAATTCCTTCATGCTGAGATACATAATCCAAGGCCAGCACATGTCCTTCCGCTAAATCCATTACATGTATATAATCCCTAATTCCCGTACCATCTGATGTATCATAATCATTACCAAAGATATTCAAATATTCTGCTTTCCCTAATGCAACATTGCAGATATAAGGCATCAAATTATTAGGGATTCCATTAGGGTTTTCCCCAATTAGTCCGCTTTCATGAGCCCCAACAGGATTAAAGTAGCGCAACACCATAATTCGCCAATCCGGATCTGAAATAGCTAAATCCCTTAATATCTGCTCCTGCATCAGCTTAGACTGTCCATAAGGATTGATGGCTGAGACAGCCATTTCTTCATGCATAGGGGAAATGTTTTCCAGTCCATACACAGTGGCCGAAGAAGAATACACAAAAGTCTTACACGAGAAAGCTTGCATAACCTGGCACAGCATTAGAGTAGAAACAATATTATTGGAATAGTACAGCAAAGGCTTTTCGATAGATTCCTTCACAGCCTTAAGCCCTGCAAAATGGATTACAGCGTCAATGGAATTATCTTTGAAAACATGCTCCAGGGATGGCCTATCCGTCACATCCCCTTCATAAAACCTGATCTTTCTGTCAGCAATCTTCTCAATTGCCTCAACCACTTCTATTTGGGAGTTGGATAAATTATCGACCACGATAACATCATGCCCTTTTTTCAATAGGCAAACACAGGTATGACTGCCGATAAATCCGGCTCCTCCGGTAACAAGAATAGAACTCATGATAATACCTCGCTCTAAAATATTTATATTTTTAATATTTCGTCAGAGTTTTGCGTAAAGAGCGTTCTGTAAAATGATTGATTGACGGTTTCCGTAGATTATTAAGTGCGTCAAGATAATCCTGATTCAAAGTTACAGCCTTCTCAAAACATTTCCGCGCCTCTTCCTGTTTTCCTAATTGCCTCAGGCAGCAGCCCAAATTGTTAAAAGCCTCAGCTCTTTGTGGATCAATATCAACGGCATCCATAAAAGATTGTCTGGCTTTTTCAGTCATACCGAGAGCATATTCGCATACTCCCTTATGGAAACAATAAGCAAAGTCCAACCCTTCATCAAAAGAGCACAACAGATCATAGGCTTGGTTTAATTCATCTATCTTATAGTAAATTTGTGACTGCAATAAGATTTTATCATTACTGGAAAAAGTGGAGTTGCTTACTATTTGATTAATAAACTCAATCCCTAGATCTTTTATGATCGCCTTTTCACAGGCCTTTTGCTTTTTATGGCTATTGGTCAGATTTCCTTCATGTCGGCGATAAGAGTAAAGAACTTCTTTTATGTAGACACAGTTCATTTGGGTGAGCAAGCGGATAGAGAATAAATAATCGACTGAATTGGTATATTGTTCCGGATAAACCATTGTATCTTCCAGCATTGATTTCCTTATCATGATGGCAGCAGTCGCCGGAATGACTTGTCTGTACAGGATATAAGCTAGAAGATCTTCCCTTCTTTCAAATTCTTTTTCACTTCTGAGGATATTGACCAGGTTACCCATAGCATCAATCACTTCTATGTCATTATAAACAAACCCACAGCTGGGG
>JAEWCM010000087.1 GCA_023390635.1 Bacillota bacterium | reverse complement strand
CCCAAAACCTTTATTTATGGTGTACAACCCAAAAGTATGGAATGGAGCATTGGCTTGACTCCTGAAATACAGGTAGTTATGCCAAAACTGAAGCAGCATGTGCTGGATGAGATTTCCTATATTAATGAACATGGTGAATTTCGTCCCACACCGGAAAACAACTAAGTCTTTTAATAAGAAGCCGTTGCAAAACGGCTTCTTTCCTATGTGAGGCACTCTCATGGAGAGTTGCGCATCAAGTCGGCCCCGCCCATATTCATCATTTGTACCTTGGCCCTAAATTCGTTATAATAGTTTCATCATACAAGCAGCTGGGAGTGGCCATGATTGGATAACGAAACAAAGAAAAAAGTTGTATCTTTTGCTTACGGATGCCAAATGTCTGAAAGAGATAATGAGACACTTACCGAACTTTCTGTTCAGGCGGGGTATGAACGTGCCAATGATTTAAATGAAGCAGATTTAGTCATTGTCAATACTTGTTGTGTAAGAGAAAGTGCGGAAAATAAGATTCTGGGCAAAATAGGGGAACTGAAAAATTTAAAGAAGAGCAGACCTCATCTAAAAATTGCGGTGACCGGGTGCATGGTGCAGCAGCCGGGAGCTTTAGAGAGACTGCAGAAGCGAGCTCCTCATGTAGACATTTGGGCCGGTACTTTTAGTATTCATGATTTTAAAAATCTCCTTAAAGAATCTGAGAAGGTTGGAAAAATCAGTGAAGTTCTGGAGGCCCCCAAGTCAATGGACGAAATGGAAGCTGTCCCTTTAGCAGAACGGGGAAAGCTGCGGGCCAATGTAAATATTATGTATGGATGCAATAATTTCTGCACTTATTGCATTGTTCCTCATGTCAGGGGAAGAGAGAGAAGCCGCACCCCTGAGGATATTATTAAAGAGATCACTGAACTTGTCCAATATGGTTGTCGTGAAGTCACTCTGCTGGGACAAAACGTTAATTCTTACGGAGCAGAATTCACCGACGCTTTTGATTTTTCCGATCTCTTAGCGGCTGTCGACCAAATTCCGGGCTTGGAAAGGGTGCGCTTTGTCACATCACACCCGAAAGACCTGTCCGAAAAGTTAATTGCGACCATTGCTCAAGGCACCCATTTATGCGAACACTTTCATTTACCCATTCAAGCCGGCAGCAACCATATTCTTCAGCGCATGAACAGAAAATATTCCCGTGAAACTTATCTGGAAGTGGTGAATAAAATTTTGACGCAAATTCCTCACGCCAGCTTATCCACAGATATCATTGTCGGCTTTCCCGGAGAAACTGAGGAAGATTTTACCCAAACTCTTGATATTATGCAACAGGTTCATTACAGTCAGGCTT
This sequence comes from Bacillota bacterium, assembly GCA_023390635.1. Taxonomy (GTDB): domain Bacteria; phylum Bacillota; class Desulfitobacteriia; order Desulfitobacteriales; family Desulfitobacteriaceae; genus JAEWCM01. The sequence goes on along the minus strand of JAEWCM010000087.1, from coordinate 2,094 downwards.
TCACGTTCATGTATTCAAAACGTTCCGGAACTCCTGCTGCCACCATGGATGAGCAGGTGCCTTTAGATGTCAAAAAACGGCGGCTGCAGGAATTGCTTGCTGTTCAGAACCAAAGGAGTCTGGAATGGCGCCAGTCCATGGTAGGTCAAACTTATGAAGTTTTAGTAGAAGGTCCGAGTAAAGGGAACCCTGATCGGCTGGCAGGCCGTACGCGCACCAATGAACTAATTGTTTTTCCTGGAGATATTAGTCTGACCAGTCAATTAATCGACGTGAAAGTCGTGGAAGCAGGTTCCTGGACTTTGTTCGGTGAAATCGCCTGAATTTTTATGCAGCAGGAATTTATCGTTTTTTAAAGAATTAATAGATATAATCACGAAATTTGAGGTGTTTAAATGACCGAGGATATTTATACCAGAGCACAGCTTCTGGCGGAAGCCATCAGTGAAAGTCAGGAGCTGATCACCCTAAAACAGGCGGAAAAAAGTCTTTTGGCCGATGCTGATGCCCAGCGAATTGTGGCTGAATTTCAAACGGCTCAGGAACGTCTGTTCAATATTCAGGAAAATGGATGTGAACCTTCTGAAACGGATACTCAACTGATAGATTCTCTTGAATGCAAGATGGAAAGCAATCAGATAATAGCGGCTTATTTGGCTGCTCAGGATGGCTTTACGGAAATGCTGGATAAGGTAAATACGATTTTGTCTGCAGGCATGGCCGGAGAATCTAAAAATGGAAATTGTGACTGTGATGGTTGCTACGATCCTGATTGTCTGATTGAGAGTTGCGGATGTAATCATTGATGGGAAGATTATGGCGGTAAGCAAACATTAGTGGCTTTTTGCAGAGGGAAGAGCTTTAATCATCTTAAGCTCTTCTTTTTTCAAAGCCTTCTGTTGACAACGTATTTACATAGTGAAAGAAACAAGGGAGATATTGTATGACAACACCAATGATGAAACAATATCAGGAGATTAAGGCCAAGGTGCCTGATGCTATTCTTTTTTTCCGCTTAGGGGATTTCTATGAAATGTTCGGTTCGGATGCCGAATTGGCCGCACCTGTTCTGGAGATTGCTCTGACCAGCCGGGAGGCAGGAGAAGGGAAGCGTACTCCCATGTGTGGTGTGCCCTATCATGCAGTAGAAAACTATTTGAGCAAGTTGGTGTCCAGCGGCCATAAAGTAGCCATTTGCGAGCAGATGGAAGACCCTAAAGCTGTCAAAGGCATTGTGAAAAGAGAAGTTATCCGGATTGTCTCCCCGGGTACAGTTACCGAAGGAGCCGCTCTGACCGCTAAAGCCAATAATTATTTAGCCAGTGTCTATCATGAGAAAATCTGGGGCTTGGCTTTTATTGATGTATTGACAGGTGAATTCGTGATCTTTGAGACGCCGGATTTAAATGTGTTGCTCACAGAGCTGGAAAGAATTCATCCTTCCGAATTAATCCTGCCCAATACACCGGCACTGCAAACCAAGCAGTGGTTAGGGTATTATTGTACCATTCGCCCTGCTGAGACTTTTCAAAATACAGCCCTCTTGGAAGCTCGATTTCCCAAGCAAAATAATTTGTTCAGGGAAATGCCTGCGGCTTGCAAAGCGGCCAGCTCACTATGGCACTATCTTGAAGAAACCTCTCCGGGCATTGACCCTATCCATATCTTAAACATATCCACTTATTCTCCTAATTATTGGATGATTTTAGATCAATGGACGAGGCGTAATCTGGAACTGACAGAATCCATGCGCAGCAAAGATAAAAAGGGGACTTTGCTTTCAGTGCTGGATTTAACCAGGTCGGCTTTTGGCGGAAGGCTCTTAAAGCATTGGGTGGAACAGCCTTTGCTCCAGGTGGGGGAAATTAACCGGCGCCTTGATGCGATTGACAATCTGATCTGCGATGGATTTTTACGTCAGGATTTAAGAAAGATGCTGACCGGAGTATATGATCTGGAAAGACTGATGGGCAAAGTTTCTTATGCCAATATTAATGCTAAAGACCTCCTCGCCCTATCCCATACCTTAAATGTTCTGCCTCAGATTGTCACCGCCTTGCAAATCAGCAAAGCCGACAGTCTCAAACCTTATAT
>JAEWCM010000077.1 GCA_023390635.1 Bacillota bacterium | reverse complement strand
GCAAAGCGGTCGCTTCGTTTAATAAGTGCAAGGAAGACCTGACTTTATTACATATTATTTAACACTATGTTCCGGAGGTGTTGACATGAAAATCCGTTCCGATTATACATGCCCGCTGGAAGTCGTTCATGACTTCATCCGCGGAAAATGGAAAACCATCATTTTGTTTCAACTCCGCAATGGCAGTGTTACCATGGCGGAACTGGAGCGGGGGATCGCGGGGATAACCCAGAAGATGTTGCTTGAGCATCTGAAGGACCTGCAGGATTTCGGATTTATAAATAAGAAGGTATTTGAGGGGTACCCTCTGCACGTAGAGTATTCGCTCACCGACCCGAGAGGCCGTAAAATGCTGGAGGCGGTGCGGATCATGCAAGAAATTGGGATCGAATATATGGTGGAACACGGCATGACGGATATTCTCGACCAAAAAGGCATTGACTATGAATGCGGACGGCGGTAGTACCCACAAGAAAGTGGGTAATTTTCCTCTTGGTCTGTGTGTGTTATGCTTGGGGCAGAAAGAGAGGGGATTGTAGTGAATAGTGCACTATTGCTCGTCGACATTCAAAATGATTATTTTTCCGGCGGCAGATCTGAATTATTCCAGCCAGAGCAGGCGGCGCAACAGGCCAGATTGGTGCTGGAATATTTCAGGAATAGTAATTTGCCCATAGTTCACATCCGTCATGTCAGCCTGAATGAGGAGGCTGGCTTCTTTCTGCCGGGGACAGAGGGCGGGGAAATTCACTCGTCTGTCTGCCCAATCGGTGAGGAGCCGGTGTTGGTGAAACACACCCCTAACGCGTTTATCCGTACCGGGCTGGAGCGGGAACTGCGTGGGCGAAAGATTGAACATCTGGTCGTCTGCGGCATGATGAGCCACATGTGTATTGACTCAAGCGTCCGAGCGGCCAAAGACCTTGATTTTTCCGTCACCTTGCTGGAGGATACCTGTACAACCAAGGATCTTGTGTGGAATGGAGGTCATATTTCTGCTCAGACAGTGCACCAAGCTGTCATGGCTTCGCTCAGCAATACTTTCGCACAAATATTAAAAACACAAGACTTTTTGCCGGGTTGAAATGATTAATGCTCAGCGATAAAATCGTTTAATCGCTTCCGCCATGCTTCGGAGATGAGCGCATCCGGTTCTGTTTCTTCATCAAAGAGCAGGTCCAGTAGATAACGGGGCTTTTTTCCTCCTATAGCCATAGACCTGACGCATCCAAGGCAGTATACGGCAACATCTTCTCTTGGCATTTCATCGGAGCGCTTTTTCATCTGCTCATAGACCCTTTCCATGGAAAGGGATTCATAAAAGCTGTCCCCGCAGCAGGTTGCTTTTTTACGAGTGTTTTCCGGTTCAATAACATGAATATTCATCCGTGTCAAAAGCTTTCGCACGGCATTGTGCACTCTTTCCTCCGTACGAGTTGGACAGGAGTCATGAATAGCCATCTCTATCCCATGGTAATCTGGAAAGGGAAAGGTATCGCTTTCTGCAATGATTTCCCAAAGTGAAACGGTAGACACACCCTCATAAAGTCCCCTGAAACGTTTGTCACATCCCGGGCAGGTATTGATAACATTTGTGTTTTTCTCCAGCGTTGGCTCATGCCTGCAGCAAATCAAATGTTCCTTCATTTCCCTATCTTTAAATTGTTGTAAAAAGCTCATTGTCTTATTTGCCAATTCCGGCTTATAGATGATCAGGGCACAGCCCGGCGCGTAAATTTCTTTCATAATTATTCCTCCCTGCCGTAATCTTTTTCTGTGACCCCGCCCTCAAGGATCGAAGTCAAAATGAAGGTTGTGGATGTTTCCTGGACTTCCGGGATTTTGGCCATTGCATCAATTAGATTCGTAACGTCCTGGGGATCGGATACTCTGACCTTCAGCATCATGCACCATTCGCCGGCAAGGCGTTGAGCTTCTAAAATTGTGACTCTCGGGACGTCCAATGTAATGATATTGGCAGCAATCTCTTTGAAATTGCTGCATTTGATTTTAATAAAGATGAGCGCTTTAATTTTTTCGTTAAGCTTGTTCCAATTAATAATGGTACTATATCCTTTAATGATTTCGTTTTTCTCCATTTTGGCGACTCGCTGATGCACTGACGGCCGAGAAATATGCAACAACTTGCTGATTTCTTCATGTGTCAGTCTTCCGTTCTCTTCAAGCAGTTTAATAATTTGATGATCGATCTCGTCCATGTTGCACCTCCTGAATAAAGTATAAACTAATACTATGGATGATTACATATCGTTTGATGATAATTGATTAATCTTACTATAAGTCATTATATTAATGATATAATGACTTATAGTAAAAACATAATTGGTAAAATGGCTTCATAATAACGTTTCGGTAGACTTCTGATGATCTCCCCATAACGGAAAAAAGCAGCAAAGATAATTGATAATCCACAAAGGCCCGGACAAAGAAAGGAATGTGTGAAAGCGATATAAGCTTCATCACATTCCTTATTTCTTTATTCTCAATAATAACTTGAGTTTAGGCAGTTTTTACCGGGTAGCATACTTCCGTGACCAGCTCATCAGGATTTTGAGTTTGAGCCGGACTGACATGATAGATGGTAAACATGGGGCCGCTGAATTCATAATGGTTATCTTTCACCCAGTTGGCCACGGACTGGTTGACGGCGGTAAGCTGATCATAGCTTCCCTGATAGGTGGCTGAGGCAACTGTTATGGCAGGGATGGTTTTGAATATTACGTGTTCGGTGTTCTGGCAGGTACCTTGCACGGCAATCTGAATTTCCACATCCACATCGTTCTCTTTGTATCCTTCATCGTGGAAAACAGAGAGTGAATAGCAGGGATTGGCGAATTGAGTATGCTGGGATGATATTTCCCTGGAAAGTTGTTCCCAAAGCATACCTTCTTTATCGTAGGCCGGGATAATTTTTCTCAGGCTGGCCACATAGCGCTGAGGGATTTCTTTCAGAGTTACATTGTATTCCATGAAGTCTTCATCCTTTCTTAACCGATCGATCGTAGTTTCGAGGAGGAGCAGTTGCCTTTGGATCTTTTGGGCCTCCTCACCCATCTCTTTTTGTTTAAGCATGAGGTATTGTCTTAATTCCAGTGGATCATCATAGGTTTGGAGAATTTCCGAAATCATTGACAGGCCGAATCCCATGTCTTTCAGGGCATGAATCCGGTTGACCAGCGGTAGTTGAGCCTCGCTGTAATACCGGTATCCGGTCAGGGGATCAATGTTTTCAGGAACTAATAACCCCATTTGATCATAGTGGCGCAGCATACGTATACTTACCCGTGAAAGTTTAGAGAAATCTCCGATTTTCAACATTTTTTATCCCTCACATATATGTGAATTTTCTGAGCTCATTTGCAGTATAAAATATAACACTGTGTGAGAGTCAACAAAGATTTGAAATTTATTATTATATTGTGATGCTCTTTTTGTTTTTGAAGCATGGAGATAGCAATGTCTGAAGTTTTTTGCTTTTTTCACTGATTTTCTCTAAAATACCGCTCCTCCATTCTTGTCTGCGCTTGGTCCATGTGTTATAATGTCGACGCAAATGTTCAAAGGGGAGTGTTTAAATGCAAGGTAGAATAATTCAGGTGGAGGAACGTGTTCCACTAGGGAAAGGGATTGCCCTCAGTTTACAGCATATGTTCGCAATGTTCGGCGCCTCGGTGTTGGTTCCTATTTTATTTGGAATTAATCCGGGCGTTGTATTATTGATGAACGGTATCGGCACATTGATTTTTATATTCATCACAAAAGGCAAAGCGCCGGCTTATTTAGGCTCCAGCTTTGCTCTTCTTGCGCCCGTGGCTTTGATCATCGGTAACCCAGGTGCAACCAACCCAGCCCAATACCCGCTGGCGCTCGGCGGATTTGTTGTCGTTGGTGCCGCCATTTGTATCGTTGCCTTCATTATCAAGTTATTCGGAACGAAGTGGATTGACATCATTCTGCCTCCGGCTGCGATGGGCCCAATTGTGGCTCTGATCGGTCTGACTCTGGCTGGTACGGCGGCACAGAGCGGCGGGCTGCCCGTTCCTGGTGCTGACTTGGCGACTATTGATTACAAAAATGTCATTGTTTTTTGCCTTACGTTCTTTACAGCGGTTTTTGGTTCGGTTCTCTTTAAGAAATTTTTGGGCGTCATTCCCATTCTTATTGCCATCATCGTCGGCTATGTTGCCGCTGCTCTCTTCG
>JAEWCM010000064.1 GCA_023390635.1 Bacillota bacterium | reverse complement strand
TTATTATATAGGGGCAGAAGTGTCTTTAAATACCGGGGCAAAAGGCAAGATCGTTCATGTCGTACCCCATAATATATCACGGCCCATTGTCTGTGTTGATAATAATTATATCGATACTGGAAAATATGAGCATATTAAAATTGAATCATTAATAAATTAATGGAGACTCAGGGGGATATTATGAAGGCGATATTGATTGATGATGAGGTATTGGCTTTGGAAGGGCTGGAAGCCTTATTAAATCAATTGGGTGTTGAAGTGATCGGAAAATATATCAGTGCGCGGGAAGGAATGAAAAGAGCTGAAGAGGAAAGCATAGATATCATATTCATGGATATAGAGATGCCGGAGGAAAGTGGAATCAAACTGGCAAGAGAATATATGCAGAAATATCCTGAACTTGTTATTATATTTGTAACGGCTTATGATAAATATGCTGTTGAAGCTTTTGAGATAAGAGGCTTCGACTATATATTAAAGCCGGTCAGCAAAGAACGGTTGAAGAAAAGCTTGGGTAGGATGATGGGGCAATCCCAGGTTATCCACGAGGCGGTTCAAAAAGAAAATGTAAAAGGCGGTATGATCCGTTTTTTTGGAAAATTCGAGATCGAACTGCCTGTTGGGGCACCGATTTCTCTATTATGGCGGACTCCCAAAGCTCAGGAGATCTTTATTTATTTGCTTTATCGTCACAATCAAGTGGTGCGAAAAGATTTTTTAGTCGAATTGTTCTGGCCTGATTTGGAAAAAGATAAGGGATATGCTAATTTATATACAACAGTTTACCAAATTAGAAAGACACTAGCTTCCTTGTCTCATCGAATACGGATCATCAATAGTAACGATGGTTATTGGATTGATCTTAAGGAAATGAAGATTGATGTTGAGGAATGGAAAGAAAGGCTGAAAAGCAGTCATGCTTTGAAGATAACTCTGGCTAATATTTTTGATCATATGGAATTGATAAGATTGCATCGCGGTCCTTATCTGCAATATTGTCATGCTGAATGGGCTGTTGCTGAAAGGCAGTATTTAAAAATGCTGGAAATTCAGCATACCGGCAGAGTTGCTCATTTTTATATGAATCATGGTCAGACGGAAAAAGGAGAGAGTATTCTGCGGGACCGTGATGAGAAATACTCTGATACTATTCGATGGAGTAAGGATTAGAAAAGGGAGATCATATTTTAAAGTGGACATTGTAAATAAAAAGAAGTTTGGTGCGGTTTTAATTCTGATTCTTCTTGTACTTGGAGTAGGTGCGGCTGCAAATTTTTTTGGAGTACAGAAAGTACTGACAGATAAAAAAAGTATTGGATTGGACGAAACAGGAAAAATCAAATCCGTCAATCTTTCACTTGATTATTTAATTTCAGAAACACTTCAAACTGTCAAGGAATTGGATTTAAATGCGGTGAATGTCCCTGTTCAAATTGATGTGATTGGAGTCAATGATTCCAGTATGACAATAAACCGAGCTAGTGAGACGAAAGCGATAGAAATGGTTCAGCAGCTAGAATCCCGGCATATAAAAGTGATTCTGGAACCCTTTCCATATATAAAAATGGGCGAAGTACCTGAAACAGAATGGCTTCCAGCCGATCAGGAGCAATGGTTTGATAACTGGCAGAAAATTTTGGACGAACTTATTGATAAATTAGCAAATCCAGACGGAGTATATGCCTTTTATATAGGATCGAATTTTGAGAAGATGGAACAAAATTCAAGATGGGCTGAGCTTATTGAACATGTGCGTCAAAAGTATAAAGGAAAAATCACTTATCGGACCAATTGGTGGAGTACAGCTGCATGGGATGAGGGTGAAAATTCTTATCAGGAGAAGTTGAACAACCCCTTGTTTGGTAAGTTGGACTTTATTTCTGTAGCAGCTTATTTTGAGCTGACAGAGCAAAACAAGAATACTGTAGATGAGTTAGTTGATGCTTTGCACAGTTCGCGGGTCTATGGACGGCATCAGAATATAGCCGGCGAATTAAGGGAAATGGCAAAGCGATGGAATAAGCCTTTTTTCTTCGGTGAACTGGGATTTCCATGTACCGAGAAAGCGGCATTTCAGCCGTGGAATCCAGCTCCATCTTTCGTTGAGGATGGGCAGGAGCAGGCGAATTGCTTCGCGGCTTATCAAAGGGTTTTTGCCGATGATTCATGGAATATGGGATTTTCTGTATTTGCTGTCGGCAGTAAATACGGGGATAAGCCCTATTACCCCAGCGCCCAGAGCATCGAGATCATTAAACGATGGTATGAATAAAAAACACCGAAATAAATTAGATCAGGATTTTCAGGATAAGGCCAAGTAATGAATGACCAGAGATGAGCGATTTACGTCAGTTTGCGACATCGGAGTGTCATACATTGCTTGGCTTACTTGCAAAATTTCATATTATTAATCCTTATCTCTTGCTTTTACTATGAGTATGCTTAAACCAGCGATGAGTAGTGCGACCAGAGAAAAGGTAAACAGAAGAACGGCACCCGAATCTGAGGCGGGAGCAGCATCCCCTTTGCGGAATAAAGTGATTGTCAATGCGATCAGTGCCCCCAGACCGGCGGTGGCTATGATGGTCAGCAGTCTTTTGCGGCTGTTTTTACTTTGTGCTCCTGGTCCGATATAAGCACCGGCCAGAATGGTGCGGATCAAATTATAATACAGGCACAAAAGCAAAATGATAAATACATTCATCGGATAGGTTAGCCATTGAATTCCCAGTCCATTTAGACCGATATCTAAAAATAAAAGATAGACTAAAAGCAGGAAACTTTGATTACCGATTCTATTGCGAATCTGGAGCTGCATTTCATCAAGATTCTCCTTTGGATGCAGGCGTAAAGGATTAGACATGGTTATCATCCTCCCAAAATAATTGATCTAGAGTGCGGTTGAGGGCCTTGCAAATGGCAATGCACAGTTGGATCGAGGGATTATAATCTCCGTTTTCAATGGCATTAATGGTCTGGCGGGTCACCCCGACCACTTCAGCCAATTGCTTTTGTGATAAATCCTTGGCGGCCCTGGCTGATTTAAGCCGCAAATTTTTTCCCATTAAATCCACCTCCTGAATAGAGTGTAATTTATTTAGTTCTATATGTCAAATATATATTGCATTAAATAATATATATTTGACATATAACTACTGCTGCCTTAGTTGAAAGGTGAGAAGCCATTTTGTAAACCGAGATGCAGTCTTTGTAACCGACAACTGAATATTTGTAAACGAAACGCAG
>JAEWCM010000055.1 GCA_023390635.1 Bacillota bacterium | reverse complement strand
CAGTTGGTGGATGAAGCAATCGATTTTGTCGGTCTGAATGAATTCAGAAAGTTTTATCCCAAGAAATTGAGCGGAGGCCTGCTGCGCCGCCTCAACATTGCTTGCGGTGTCGCCCATAAGCCCAAGCTGATTATTTTGGATGAACCGACGGTGGCCGTTGATCCTCAAAGCAGAAACAATATTTTAGAGGGGATCGAAAAGCTGAACAGGGAAGGGGCGACCATTATCTACACCTCTCACTATATGGAGGAAGTGGAGCAGATTTGTACCCGGATTGCTATCATGGATAAAGGAAAAATCATTGCCAAAGGCACCAATGACGAATTAAAAGGAATGATAAAGTCAGGAGAAAAGATCACGGTTGAGATTCTGACCGATAAAAAAAGTCTGCTGGAAAGTCTCAAGGATCTGCCCAACATCAGCTCGGTAGAGCAGGAAGCAAACATGGTGATTATTAAGTCGGTGCGCGGAAAAAATAATTTAACGGAAGTGTTGGAGTTCCTAAAGGCTGAAGGAGTTCTCTACGGACGAATCTATTGTGAATTACCCACCCTCAATGATGTGTTCCTGGAGATTACCGGGAAGCAGCTCAGGGATTAAAGGAGGGATCATATGTACCGGCATATCTTTATTCATCGTATTAAATGCCTGGTCCGGGATAAGCAGATGGTGTTCTGGACATTTCTTTTTCCCTTAGTGCTGTCAACCTTGTTTTATCTGGCACTCTCCAACGTCTATAGCGGTGAGCAGTTTAAAGCGATTAACATAGCCGTGGTGGATAATGCTGAATATCAAAAGGAGGCAACCTTCCAAAGCGCTTTGGATTCGGTGACGGAAGGGAAAAATTCTTCTGAAAACAAAGGGCTGTTTAATGTGACCGTAACGACTCAGGAAGAAGCGGATCAGCTGCTGGAGAATAATAAGATCATAGGCTATATTTTCTTTGATCAGGGTGCTCATCTGATGGTTAAAGACTCAGGGCTCAATCAGACGATTATTAAAAGTTTCCTGGATAATTATTTGCAGATGCGCTCAACGGCAACCATGATCCTGACAGAGCAGCCACAGGCCGCAGCTGCCCTCTCGGTAGATATGGCAAATCAGCAGAGCTATTTACAGGAAGTACCGGCCGGAAAGGCAGAGCCCAATACCATTTTGAATTTTTACTACGCATTGATTGCTATGGCTTGCATGTACGGAAGTTTTTGGGGCTTGAAAGAAGTATCGGCCGTACAGGCGGATATTTCTCCACAGGGAGCAAGGGTGAATATGGCCCCGGCTCATAAACTGAAAGTATTCGGTTCGGCGATTTGCGCCGCCACTGCGGTCCAGTTCGTTTCCCTGTTGATTTTGCTCCTGTATTTAAGTCTTGTCATCAAAGTGGATTTCGGCAGTCAGCTAGGCTATATAGTCCTGACCTGTTTTGCCGGCTGCCTGATGGGCGTATCTTTTGGGGCCCTTGTGGCAGCGGTGGTTAAAAAGAGTGAAGGGATAAAAGTAGCTGTGCTGATCAGCGTATCCATGCTCCTCTCTTTCCTGTCCGGCCTCATGTCATCCGACGTAAAGTATATGGTGAATAAGGCCTTCCCACTGGTGGCCTATATTAATCCCGCTAATCTGGTGACCGATGCTTTTTATTCTCTTTATTACTACAGCACGTATCACCGCTTCTTCATCAATATTGCCTTGTTGTTTGGGTTTGCGGCCCTCTTCTATCTCATTGTCTACTTTGTCATGAGGAGGCAGAAATATGCAAGTCTTTAAAACCTATTTTAAAGTTATTAAAAAAAATATCCTGCAAATGGCTATTTACTTCTTTATCTTCTTTCTGTTTGCCATTGCTTTATCCGGATCCACTGGAAAGCAGGTGTCGGGAGATTTTGAGTCAACCAAGAGCCGCATTGCATTCATCAATTATGACGGAAGTTCTCCGGTAGTGGAGGGGTTGAAAAGCTATCTGGGGGAAAATGCCTCGATAGCGGATCTGCAGGATGATGAGCAGAATTTGCAGGATGCCTTGTTTTTCCGGGATGTGGAATATATCGTAAAAATACCGCAAGGGTTCAGCCAGGATTTTTTGAACGGAAAAAACAGCATCAAACTGGAGAAAACGGCTGTTCCAGGATCAAGCGCCAGTATGTATATGGATCTTTTGATTGACAGATATTTGAATACTGCACAGATTTATGCCCATAATCTGCCTGACCTTACGGAAGATCAATGGATTTCCATGACTAATCACGATCTGCAGGTAAAAAGTGCGGTTCAGCTTAAAACCTATGGGAAAGTGCAGAATACCGGCAATGCCTCTTATTACTTTAACTTCTTTGCCTATTCCATTATGGCTATCGTGATTTTAGGGGTCACCACCATTATGCTGATCTTTAATAATGAAAACATCAGAAAAAGGAATTTGGCTGCTCCTCTTAAGCCTTCGGCTATGGCGGTTCAACTGATTTTGGGAAATGTGGTGTTTGGGCTCATTGTATGGGCTCTTATGACGGCCTTGAGTATTCCCATCTACGGCAAAGAGATTTGGGGCCGTGATCTGGCCTTCTGGAGTGCTAATTCATTGGTATTTACTCTTGTCTGCTTAAGCGTCAGCTTTCTGGTTGGTAATCTGATTAAGAGCAGGGGAGCCCAATCCGCGATTGCCAACGTTTTGTCATTGGGGCTCTGCTTCATTGGCGGGGTCTTTGTCCCTCAGGATTTGCTGGGGTCGACGGTGAAAACCATTGCCAGCTTCACTCCCACCTACTGGTATGTTAAGGCGAACAATGCCATTAAGACGCTGAGTGTCGTCAATTGGGAAAACCTTTCCCCCATCGTTTACAGTATGTTGATCCAGCTGGGCTTTGCGGTGGCCATTTTAACGGTATCCCTGCTGGTTGTCAAACAAAGAAAAGTGAGTGATGCCTGACCTAAAAATGCTGATTCTTGGTTAAGCCCTCCTTTCAGTGGTAAAATAGAAGCAGAATTATAATGAGGTGAAAGTTCTTTGTGAACTAACCTGAAAGCGATTGGTAGGAGGGCTGATTATGGAAAAAACAGAGAGTGCTGTAAAGCAGGAATTTAACATTTTAGGTTTCTCCGGAAGCTTGAGGAAAAACTCTTACAATACAGCAGCGCTGAGGGCGGCTAAAGCACTGGCTCCCGCCGGGATTAATGTGAATATTTTTGATTTAGCAACCATCCCGTTGTACAATCAGGATTTGGAGGAAAGGGAGCTTCCGGATGGTGTCGCAGCGTTTAAACAGCAAATTGCACTGGCTGATGCCTTATTGATTGTGACCCCAGAATATAATTATTCCGTGCCCGGGGTGTTGAAGAACGCTTTGGACTGGGCTTCCAGACCGTCGGGCCAGTCTCCTCTTTCAGATAAACCGGTGGCCATTATGGGAGCTTCCATGGGATATTTCGGTACATCACGAGCCCAGTATCACTTAAGGCAGACTTGCGTCATCCTCAATATGCATCCTTTAAACAATCCGGAGGTCTTTATTCCCGGCGCTGCCAGTAAATTTGACCAGGATGGAAACCTGACGGATGCTTATACTCAGGAGAATATCAAGAAGATTTTAGTCGCCTTGAAGGCCTGGGCAGAACGGCTGCAATGAGGAGACGTAAAAAAATTTATCTGAGAGCAATGCTCGCAAAATAACCCTCACAGGCTAATACCAAGCAATGAATGACCGGAGATGAGCGACCGACAGGACATCGGAAGTGTAGAATCTGCCATGGATGCAAGGATTCTGCCGATTAACGCCAGTTGCGAAGCGGAGCGTCATTCATTGCTTGGTTTGCCTATAAGATTACTTTGCCTACATTATTTTATTTTGAGTTTCAATTAACACGCAGTGATGGTGAACGACCTTGATCTGATGTTCTTCAGCGAGCCGGACAGCGTTGGGACTCTCTGCTCCAGGCTGCATCCAGATGCGGGAGATTCCTAATACTGCGCATTGTTCCGCAATTTGTTCTGTTACGCTGGGTGGGACAACGACATTCACAACCTCTGGCGTTTCCGGCAGGGAACGAAGATCGGGAAAACAGGTAAAACCTTCAATTTCTTTGAGCTTCGGGTTGACGGGATACACAGTATATCCCGCTTTTTTTAATTGCGTATAAACTTTATATCCGTATTTATTATGATCTGATGATACGCCTACGACTGCCCAGGTATGGTGGTGCAAAAACTCTTTTGTCAGCTCTGTTGTCATAGTAATTTCCTCCGATGAATTTATTATGGCATTTCCTTCGACTTTATTATCGTATCACGACTTAGTTTCTGCTCTCATCCCTTTTTTATAAGCTAATTCTATTAATTGTGGCATAATATCAAAAAATGCATAAAATTATATTTTAAAGTGTTGACAGCCATATGTAGCGATGGTATTATGATTAAGCGCTGTGAACGAAGCGGCGCTTGAGACCATGAAACAAAGCTAAGTCAACCTTGATCTTTGAAAACTAAACAACAAGAGAAAAACGACCAATGGAAACTCGTCAAGAGTAAAAAAAGAATGAGCAAGTCAGCTCATCCAAAAAAAGCGAGTTCACTTTCTGAAAAGGAAGAGAGCATAAAACTTTAATGGAGAGTTTGATCCTGGCTCAGGACGAACGCTGGCGGCGTGCCTAACACATGCAAGTCGAACGGAG